>JAYSOC010000127.1:0-2120 GCA_043723285.1 Ferruginibacter sp.
GCAAAAGAGCATCCGTAAAAAATATAGTTGACAATTTTTAAACTCACTAAAAAAAATTATATGATAAAGAAAATATTATTTGTAGCAATGCTAGCAAGCACATTTACAGCATGCAAAAAAGCAGGAGAAGATGTGCCCGTCGCACCTATAGTAACCGTGCCTGAGCGTTTAGAAATTACTCCTACTACCAGCAGTATTTTAACAGGACAAACAACTCAGTTTACTTTAAAATTTTATAACAACCTTGGAGTATTAGCTGTTTTACCTACTGGCATTGTTTGGAGTTCGGATAACATGGCAATTGCAACTGTAAGCCAAACGGGTTTAGCAACGGCGGTAGCAGTAGGGCAAGCAAATATAAAAGCTACTTATAATACTATCTCTGCAACTGCAGCAATTACAATAGCTGTAAACAATACTGTATTGTCAACCGTTACTATTACACCATCTACTACACAAGAAATTTTACTAAATGGCACAGTAAATTTATCTGCTACAGGTACAAATATTTTGGGCGGAGTAATAACTGGGCTCACCTTTAATTGGATGAGCAATGCCAGTACAAGTGTGCAAGTAAACAGCTCAGGAATGGCTACAGGATTGGCTTATGGCTCAGCAAATGTTACTGCAACTGCAAGTGGAATACAAAGTGCTCCTATAATGGTGCAAGTAATAAGGCAAGGAAATTTTACAAGTATGAATAGCACTGGAACGGCAAAACTTAAAATAGAAAACGGAACATTGAAATTAACAACTAGTGCGAATTTTTATGTAAATCCTGCACCGCCCGATTTAAGAATATATTTAAGCACAAGCCCATCGAGCATTACAGGTGCAGTACAAATAGCACCTCTTAGTACATTAGCACAAACTAGTGGTGCTCGTGTTTGGAATGTACCATCAACAGTATCTATAACTCAATACAGATATGCAGTAGTATGGTGCGCACAATTTGGTGGTGTATATGGAGTAGCAGACCTTGGTTTATAAAATATTTTTTGACTAAAAAATAAATAAAATGAAAAAGATAATCTCGATTTTAAGTGTAGCATTAATAGTGCTTAGTCATTCAGTTTTTGCACAAGATGCCATGATAATGGATCAAAAACACTCCAAATATATAGTGGTAGTAAATAGGGCAAAATGGTGCCCCGCTTGCAAAGCAAACGAAGCCAGAATAATGGCAGATGTAATACCAAAGGTAAAAAAAATGGATAATGTAGAAATAGTAGTAAATGATTTGTCGGACAAGGCTAGCAAAGCAGAAAGTAAAATGGCAATTGAAAAAATGGACATCTACGATATTGTAAAAAATAAAAAAGCAACTGGTGTAATTTATATTGTGTCAGTAGCAGATAAAAAAGTAATCAAAGAAATTTCAGTTTCAGAAACCACAGAAACGATTCTGAACGAAATAAAATCTATTCCGTAAGTTTAGATTTGAAAACCAAAAGCCGAAGAATAGTAAGGCTCTTCGGCTTTTTTTATATCTAATAGTTCATATTTGTAAAATGATAAACACTTCATTCCCTTTTCTTTTTTCTATAGAATTGTAACAAGTTTCTAAAGTCTTTATAGAAAATTTTTGAGCAAATAACAGTTTATATTCTTCAATAATTCCACCAAATGGTGGCCCGTCTTCGAATGAACAATTAAATATAACTCCAATAAGCTTCCCTCCTACTTTTAATAACTCGTACATTTTATCAGCATATAGCTGCCTTAATGATGGATCAATAGCGCAGAAAAAAGTTTGTTCAACAATTAAATCGAATGATTGATTTAATTCAAAAAAATTGCCAAGTATTATTTTTATTTCTTTATTTAGTTGAACAGCAAATTTTTCTTGCAAGTTTTTTACAGGTATAGGAGAAATATCTATCAATGTAATATTGGTAAAACCAAGTTGCAATAAATATTCTGCTTCGTAAGCATTGCCACAGCCGGGTATTAAGATAGAAATATTTTTATCTATTAATTGATCAAAATATTCTTTTAATGGTGTAGATACATTTTTTAAATCCCAAATATCTGTATGTGTTTGGTATCTATTGCTCCAGTATTGTTCATCTAATTTATCCATTTGTTGTGACTTGGTGTTTTACATTTGCAGATATATT
>JAYSOC010000128.1:0-2118 GCA_043723285.1 Ferruginibacter sp.
GAGAAAATGCATCTGATGTTTTAGCATTACAACAAATTGATGATTACACACACACACCAATAAATTATACTTTAACTGAACTTTGGCAAGGAGCTTTTGAAGGCATTAACAGAGCCAATTATATGACTCAATATAAAGATAAAAATCTAGCGGGTGTAACAGTCGATTTTGCTGGCAAAAGTGCTTTATACGGAGAAATTTATTTTTTAAGAGCTTACTATTATTTTCATTTAGTGAAATTTTTTGGTGATGTTCCATTGTTTGTTGATAAACGTTTGGGATTATCTGAATCTAAAACTTTAACAAGAGCAAAAAAAGCTGATGTTTATGCTCAAATTGAAAAAGATTTAAATGCTGCAATTGCAGTTTTACCAACTGTTCAAGTACAAAAAGGAAGAATTACAAAATACGCAGCACAAGCATTATTAGGTAAAGTATTTCTTTATCAAAATAAATTCGATGCTGCTGCTCCAGTTTTAGAAAGCATCATTACTTCAAATGCATTTAGTTTAGTTACAGACTTTGGTGCAATGTTTTTAGCAGCTGGAGAAAATGGTACTGAATCAGTTTTCGAAATTCAATACTCAAATACTTCTCCTTATTATAATTGGGGTGGTGTAAATAGAGGACAAGGGAATCACTCAGTACAACAATGTGGTATTAGAGGTTTAAATGGTTCTGCTGCTATGCCTTATGCTGCAGGTTGGAGTACTAATTTGCCTACTCAAAATTTAGCAAATGCATATACAACAGGTGATAAACGAAAAGCTGTAACGGTTTTAGATATTGAAGCTTACAAAACTGCAAATCCAACCTTTGGTATTACTTATCAAGTAGCACCATATAAAAACACTGGTTTATACAATCAAAAATATTTACCACGTAAAGGCGAAACTTCTGGTCAAGTTGAATTGAACTATTTAAATAATTATAGAACTATTCGTTATGCAGAAGTGTTATTAATGGCTGCTGAAGCATTTAATAGAGCCACTGCTGCAAACGATACAAAAGCTCAAGGTTATTTAAATCAAGTTCGTCAAAGAGCATTTGCAGATAATCTTCATAACATCACTGCAACAGGTGCAGCATTGAAAACAGCAATTTGGGATGAAAGAAGATTAGAACTTGCAATGGAAGGTGATCGCTTTTTCGATTTAGTAAGAACAGGTTTAGCTGCAACAAAAATTACTGGATTTCAAACAGGTAAACATGAAGTATTTCCAATACCTCAAACAGAAATAAATATTTCTGGTTTAACTCAAAATCCAGGTTATTAATCTTTAATAAAATAATTATGAAATCAATACAAAAATTTATAAGCTGTGCTTTTCTTTTTAGCATCTTAATATTAGGCTGTAAAAAAGAAAGTTTCGACGATACAAGCTTCGTTTCAACTGATTTAACCCCACAGTCTTTGGGTGTTATGTTTGATATTACTCAAGATAATACTGGTTTAGTAACGATTACACCTAATGGTACAAGTGCTGTTAGTTATGATATTTATTTTGGTCATGGAGGAACTACACCTGTAAAAGTTGAAGCTGGTAAAAGTACTACTCATATATATCCTGAAGGAGTTTTTAATGTAAGAGTTGTTGGATATAATGTAACTGGTAAATCAGCTGAAGTAACTAAACCCTTAACAGTTTCTTTTAGAGCTCCAGAAAATTTAGTAATTACTGTAACGAAAGACGCTACAAATAATTATAAAGTAAATGCAACTGCTACAGCTTTATACGAAACAAATTTTAAAGTGTTTTGGGGTGAAATTACCAATGATCCTGGAGTATCTTTTTTAGAAGGACAAACAGTCAGTAAAATTTATACTGCAACAGGAACTTATAAAGTAAAAATTACTGCATATAGTGGTGGTGCTGCAACAAAAAGTGATTCTGTAAATGTTACAATTACAGACCCACTTGTTTTGCCAATAGATTTTCAATCTCCAACAATCAATTATGCTTTCACCAATTTTGGAGGAGCAACTGCATCTAAAATTGCAAACCCACAAATTAATGGCATTAACACAAGTTCTAGTGTTGGTAAAATGGTTAAAGGTGCACCAGAAGTTTGGGCTGGAAGTTTTTTAACATTAGGGTCTCCTATTGATTTTTCTAC
>JAYSOC010000129.1:0-13728 GCA_043723285.1 Ferruginibacter sp.
AACAATTTCCTTTGCTGTTAAATCTATTAAGTAAGCCATAAAAGTATTTTTGGTTACTCAAAGATAGTAAATCGGAATTATTTAAGCAAATTAGTATAAACCAAAGCCAAGCGAAGCTCCAAATACTGTTTTTGTTTTATCTGGGTTTAAAATAATATAATTATTTTTATCATTATTGTAAGCAACTTTTATTTGCCTAAAAACTAATCCTGTATTTAATAGCAAATTAATATCATCATTACTTTTAAAATCAATTAATTTATATTTTTGTATAAAATATGCAGAAACAGCGTATGCTTTTATTGTTTTATTAGCAGTGGCATATATTGGAAGATTTGTATTTAAGGTAAAGCTAGAGTCAGATCCCATTTTTGCTATTGGTATTCCAATACTTAATTGGAAGGCGTATTCATAATTATGTCTTTTTAATTTGGAAAGTTGAATGCCTGTATAAATTTGTTGTAAAATTACATATGGGTTGTTATTTACTTGTGTACTTTTATTTGCTCTATACCCTAAGAATGGTTCTACATAAGTTTGTGAATATGCTGTAAAAGTTAGTAAGCAGGTGAGTATATGTGCTAATACTTTTTTTATCATTAATCTTGTTTGTAATAACTAGACTATAAAGGTTTTGAAATTGCTGCTTTCATAAAGCAACTAATATTTTTTATAATTTTAATTTCAAGCCTATTACTTTATATCTAAACTTACATAAACACTATCGCCACTGCATTTTGTTGGCTTAGGTACAATATAATCTTTAGAAAATGCACCAGTAAGTTCATAAGGTGAATTTAAACCACAATAATAGGTATGTAAATTTCCAGAATAATTTGGTGCAGATGTAGGCGTGCCAACATACAAATTGGTAGCTACATATACTCTTCCACTTACAAAAGGACCTACTATTTTAATACCATTTGGATAAGCATTAGTATAACTTTGTAAAAATAAAGTGTCACTACTTGTATATGGCTTGGTTATATTAAGGCTTACAATTAAGTGGTACCTATGAGTATTATAAATTTTTAAATTGGAAATATCACCAATATCTATCCCTTCTAAAACTTTATTATATCCAAAGCCAGAGGATGTTCTTAAAATTAATTTGTCTTGCGTATTATCAGTTGAGTATGTAAAACTAAAATTACCAAGTGAATCTGTTTTGGTGGTAGCGAGTATTTGCCCGCTTGAGTTTGAACCGCTTTTTTCTTGGTATAATTCAAAATCGCCGGTATATACTACTCCATTACAATAAATATATTGCCCAGATAAAGTATGCGTTATTGAATTGTCTTTTTTGCAAGAAAAAAGCAGTATAGAAATTGTAAAAATTAAAATAATATTTTTCATTATGAATAAATTAAGCAGCATTACTTTATATCTAAACTTACATAAACTGTATCACCACAAAGTTTGTTGTTTTCAACAATAAAATCTTTACTAAAGTCTAAAATTTGTGAGGAATAAATACGGTAATTAAGAGTTTGCTCAGTTCCGGTATAAACAATATCTCTCAAAAATCCAATACCTACTTCTTTATAAATTCTCCCATTACGAAACGGCCCAGCAATTTTTGGATTAACTCCTCCATTTAAATTTCTAATGGAAAGGGTATCACTAGTGGTATATGGCTTAGTAACATTTAGGCTAACAACTAAATTGTATCTGCCAGCAAAATATACTTTTAGGTCATTAACATCTTTTATAGGAATACCAGTTATTAAATTACTGTAACCAAATCCCGATGATTCTCTAATTATTAGTTTGTCAGAAAGATTAGTAGTAGCATATGTAAAAGTAAAATTACCAATGTTATCTGTTGTGGTGGTGGATAATATTTCTGCTTTAATATTTGTTCCATCTTTTTGTTGGTATAATTCTATTTTACTATTAGCGTATGCTACGTGATTAGTAGGACTATAGCAAACTATTATTTGTCCTTTGATTGTATTAGTAATTTTTTCCTTTTTGCAGTTAATAAATAAAGCTACTAATGATATGAATAAAATAAAATTTTTCATTTTATATAATTTTAATGCATATTATTTAATATCTAAAGTTACATAAACACTATCCCCATCGCATTTTGTAGGTCTTGGAACGATATAATCTTTCTGAAATTCATTATAATTAGGAGTCTTCATGCCACATTCTAAAACTTGAAAAGTGCCATTAAAAATTACTTCGGGATAATATGATGAATTTATTTTCGAAAGTAATCTACCACTTGTGAATGGCCCAGCAATTTTAAAATCAATCGGGTTATATAAAGTAGCTCTTCTAATAAATAATGTATCGTTACTTGTATAAGGCTTTGTTACATTTAGGCTTAATATTAAATGATATAAAGGACGACCTATAATTAAATTTGAAATATCTCCTAAATTTATTTCCGCTATAATTTCACTATAACCAAAGCCAGATGACTGTCTTAATGTAAGTTTGTCGTTTAAATTACTTGTAGTATAATTAAAACTAAAGTTGCCATTAGCATCTGTTTTGGTAGTTGCAAGTATTTCCGCATTTACTTTGCTGCCATTTTTTTTCTGATAAATTTCATAATTATCGGTGTTATTGTATCCTGTGCAGGGTAAAAATTGGCCAGTAATTGTATAGGCTACTTTTTCTTTTTTACAATTTGTAAATAAAATTGCAACTATTATAAATAAAATTATTTTTTTCATTATTAAAATTTAAGCATCGTTACTTTATATCTAAACTTACGTACACACTATCTCCACTACATTTTATAGAGTTAGGTACAAAATACTCTTTGTAATCAGTTGGGTTTGTCCTTATATTTACCCCTGCGTACATTCCTTGCGTATTTCCTCCATATTTTACAGCTGGATAAACAGTCGTATTTATTTTTGTAATTAATCTTCCAGTTGTAAATGGTCCAACAAATCTTAAACCAGTTGGTGTACCATTATCTGGTAAAAAAACGGAAAGCGTATCATTACTTGTGTAAGGTTTAGTTACATTTAAGTTTACAATAAGGTGGTAATTTGAGGAATATATAATTAAATCTGAAATATTTTTTACAGGTATATTCTTCATAATTGTAGTAGAACCTGTCGGTGATATTCTTAGCATTAATTCATCAAAAGTGTTTGGCGCACTAAATGTAAATTTAAAATTACCTTCTACATCAGTTCTCGTATCTGCTACGATTGTTGCTCCATTGCTATTCTGTATTAAATCTAAATATTGGTTATTAATATTTGTACTCCCGCAAGGCATAAGTTTACCTGAGATAGTGTAAGTAATATTATCTTTTTTGCAAGAAAAAAATAGCAAAGAAATTATTAAAGTTGAAATAATATTTTTCATGACGAATAAATTAAACAGCATTGCCATTAGGCAATGCTGTGGTGAAAAATTATTTGGAAATTAAAAGTTTACTAGTTGACGTTTCTACACCATTACTTAGCTTTATAATGTATAAGCCTACTGGTAGCTGCAATGTTGATAAATTTAATGCGCTTGTAATTTCTAACTTGCTATTAGGAATAAACAAAGGGCTTTCATATACTTGTTTCCCTTGTATATTTATAATACTCAGATGTACTTTGCCTATAGTATTAAATTTATATTTTAGGGTAAGCATTTCTCCGATATTTGGATTTGGCGAAATTTTTAAATAAGATCCGATATCTGGTATTTTAGATTTTATAATAGGCACATTGTAATTAGTATTCGCCCCTCTGCCTAGCTGCGTACTAAATTTGACACAACAATTATTTAAAGGTTGGTCTAACTGTGTAAAACTACCTGTAGTAGTACCATAAAAACCTATATGCCCTGGTGGTCTAGGGGTGCTTGTAGCATCATAAATAAATGTAGCAAAACCTGATGAAGCAATAGAAAAAGGATCTTGTTTTGAATAAACTCCTGCTACCATTCCTGTAGAAGGAACGAATGGCTGAGTTGTATATTCATAATGCGGATTTCTTTGATTCAAATGCAAATCGTATTCTACTTTGTATTGCGCATTATATTGCAAAGTATTATTTTCTAAAAATAATTCTTCGTCACCAATTTCCATATTTAAAAAACCTCTTTGTGTGGTATCTGTATGGTTTATACAAGCCCAATAAGTAAAATTCTGCAAGTTATTTGGAAAGCTATAACTGGAAGTATTCGTCAAATTAAAAATATCATCATTTCTAAAATTTAAATGTTGCAGGTTTGTGAATTTTGTTAAGGACGAAGGTATTCCTACTATTACATCTACCCTTGCAGGTATATTAGCCAGTTTGGTAGCTATAGGTATTCTTTCAAAATTTGTATTTAAAATTCCCCTAGGGTTATTATAATCTAGGGCACTATAGGTAGGTATAAAACCAAAACGTACACCATCTGTACAGAGGCTCATATCAAAATTGGCACTTAAAAATCCATTCCAACCAAGGTGCGCATCTATACTGCTACAGCCCATTCCATCTACAGTATGATGCGCACTTAATAGATTTAATGCCCAGTAGTTTTCGCTAAGGTTAAAGCCAGGATTACTGGGTGTTGTACCTATTAGCTTTGTTGTACCAGGCCCAATATAACTACCTGCACTTGTGCAATATGGTTTGGTGGTAGCATAATCTTGTATATTTAATAAACTATTGTAATCCCAATATACTTTTATACCAAACCATTTTAGTTTTATTCTCAATTTAAATCTACCAGCATTGGCTTGTAGTATTTGCCCACTGCCATTTGGGTTTGTACGTGCAGTAACATTGCAACCCAATACTGGTATTTTTATGCCAAATATTTTGCCATACAAATCAAGTTTAAATTCTATCAACCTGTCATTAGCAACTCTTAATTGACTTGTATATGGGTTTATTTGGTTGCTACCATTTAATGCACCATTGCTCATTAGTATTACTTTGGCAAATTGTGGGTAGCTGCCCATAGCATTTAACTGATTCATAAAACTTATACGAGATGGGTCGTTGCTGTATGTTTTATAAAAACCTAAACCGGTCTCTGTACTTACATGCTCTATCAATAATTGCTTGGTGGCTTTAGATTCTAAGAAGAGATTGAAGGCAGTAGTAGCTGTTTTAAATGCATGACCAAGAAATGGGCCAAAAGCACCAAGCACATGTTGATATGCTTTTTGAATAGATAAAGGAACATTAGCACCTTGTTGTGGTGCGTCCATAGAAATAAAAAGTCTTGTGTTGTGCATTTTTTCTGGTAGTACCCAGTTGGTAGGTAAGCTAAGTATCTGCGGATTGGCTGCTATATAAATTGCGCTTCCCAAATCGTCTTTTTCTACAAAAAAAGGACTTACATCATGCCTTAAATAATTGGGGCTTTCCATATAGGTAAGTGCATATCTTGCTACTACGCCTCCCATGCTTTCGCCTATTACAATAAATTGTTCATTGTCTGGCGATTGTTGTTTTAGTCTTTGTATAAGATTTACTACATACAATGCATTAAATCGCATATCAATCCTGCTATTTTTCCAACTCACTACTACAAATCTATAGCCCTGATTTCGCAATTCTATTATTCTATTGTTTTCTATCATTTGGCTATAAATCTTGGCAACATTTCTATTTTGGCTTGGTATAAAATCTAGGGGGTCTATACCTTCTAGATATATTACGGTTTTGCCCGAGGTAGTACAGCCATTGTACACACCAGCATCTAGCCCGGGTATAACTATAATTTCGTTGGGTGGAATTGTAACTGCACCACCAGGAAAAAAGCGAGATGCAGAACCACCCCAAACATTGGCTGTACTAGGGTCTATACTTTGTACCCTTATAGTTGGAGGAGCAGTATTACTACTATAATTTGGCTGGTAATATGAAATGCTTGTTGGTATAAAATTATGCCAGCCAGTACCATCGCCAAAGTCTATTTTTAATACTCCATTTTTAGCAAAGTGAGATGCATTGTAGCTATCATAATAAAAGAATTGAGGGTTTATCATAAAAACAGGGTTGGCACTTTGTGCATTTTCAATAAGCGGAGCACTCATAAAAATGGTATTGTTATCTGTGTATGGCCAACTTGGTCTTGGGTTTCTGTCGGTTAAAATTGTATTTACTGTATCAAAATTAAAATAAGTATTTGTTGTTAATGCATCTGGCTTAAAACCATAAAAAGAATAATTTATAATACCAATTGGTATAGTATCGCTACTATAATTATTGGCATTGTTATAAATATTTTCTGAACGGGTTAATACAGCTGTATCATAGGCTGAATGGTACATTTCGTCATATACTTTGTACCATATATCAGTTACATTCGTATCTGCACAATTTGTAACATACCAAGTGCTATCTGTACTATGCACTGCCATATCGTATAAAAACTTTTTTGCGGGGGTTGGTTTTAATAGAGGGGAAAACATTTGCCTAAGCTGTAAGTTGGCTTCATCCAGCGTTTCATTTTGTGCTTGAACTTTACACATAATTGAAGCAGTAAATAACAAAAGCAAAAAAAGTTGTTTTAGAATTTTTTTTAAATTTAGTGTTGTGTGTTGTGTGTTGTGTGATGTGTGATGTGTGATGTGTGATGTGTGATGTGTTCATAAGGGGCGTTTTATTGAAGTATGAAATAAAGTCAACAGTATAAATATACAATATATTTTAAAACAATAAGTTAGATAATTTTTATTTTTTCTATCTTTCAGTTATTATTTTTACAACAATTATATTAAAGAGCCTTAAAATGCATAAAACGTTGCATAATTATTAAACTAAATCTTAAATAATAAATCTTAAATACCAACCATGTCTCCACTCATTTTATTTTCTTTTGTAATTGGATATTTTGTATTGCTATTAGCCGTTGCTTATTTTACAAGCAGAGGTAGCAACAACGAATCTTTTTTTATTGGCAATAGAAATAGCAACTGGATGCTAGTAGCGTTTGGTATGATTGGCACAAGCCTTAGTGGTGTTACGTTTGTGAGTGTGCCTGGCGGTGTGGCCACAGCAAATTTTTATTATTTTCAAATTGTATTGGGTTATTTGCTCGGGTACATGGTAATAGCTTTTGTGCTTATACCCTTGTATTACAAAATGAACCTTACTTCTATTTATACATATTTAGAAAAAAGGTTTGGCGTAAATGCGCATAGAGCTGGTGCATTCTTTTTTATATTGTCTCGTGTAGTAGGCGCAACTGCTAGGTTGTATTTGGTTATAAGTATTCTTCAATTATTTATTTTTGACAAACTGCACATTCCTTTTGCAGTAACAGCTTTGGTAATTTTAGCATTGATTTTATTATACACTTTTGAAGGTGGAGTGCGTACCATTATTTATACAGATACTTTGCAAACCACTGGCATGTTGCTTGGGTTGATTGTTTGTATTATTGTAATTACAAAAGCTATGGGTACCGATTTTAGCGGTGCATTATCTTTAATGAATGATAAAGGGTACACTAAAATTTTTAATACCGATGTAAAAGCTGGGTCGTTTTTTCTGAAACATATTATTGGCGGAATGTTTATTGCCATTGCTATGACGGGGCTCGATCAAGAAATGATGCAAAAAAATATTAGCGTAAAAAATATAAAAGATTCCCAAAAAAATATTATGACTTTTTCTGCCGTGTTGGTAGTGGTAAATTTGTTGTTTTTATTTTTGGGCGGCATTCTTTATTTGTATGCAAGCTCAAAAGGCATTAATACTGCGCCAGATGATTTGTTCCCTACTATTGCACTAAGCGATGCTTTTAGCGGAACCATTGGTATTATTTTTATCATTGCATTAATATCCGCATTGTTTCCAAGTGTGGATGGTGCTATTACTTCGCTCACATCTTGTTTTTGTATAGATATTTTAGGCATAAATAAAAATGCTGCTAGCGAAAAAGAAAATAAAACGACAAGGCTGAAAGTGCATTTTACTTTTGCCATCGTATTTTTTGTAATGGTACTTATTTTTAAAGCCATCAACGATAAATTAATCATTGATTTTATTTTAAAATTTGCTGGTATTACTTACGGTCCATTGCTTGGTTTATTTTCTTTTGGCATTTTAACAAAAAAGCATTTAAACGAAAAGTTAATTTGGACAGTTTGTATTATTGCACCACTTATGGCTTTGGGTTTAGATATGCTTAGCAGCCCTGAGTGGTACGAAAAAAAATTGCATGTAAGTTTAGTAACACTAAAAGACATATCTGCCAATATTTTTAGTGGTTATAAAATTGGCAACGAATTAATTTTGATAAATGGCATATTTACGTTTGTAGGCTTGTTAATTATTTCAAAAAAATCGGATAATAAAATTGCACTTTAATGGACATTATAAATCCACTTACAGAAAAATATGCGGAGCAATTTACTACTGCACACGATACATTATTGCAGCAAATTATTAATGAAACTTATGCTACGCATGCACAACCACACATGCTTAGCGGACATGTGCAAGGCAAGTTTTTGCAAATGGTAAGCAATATGCTACAACCGCTGAAAGTATTGGAAATAGGCACTTTTACAGGCTTTAGTGCTTTATGTTTAGCAGAAGGATTACAAAAAAATGGCATGCTGCATACGATAGAGTTACGAGAAGAAGATGCAACTATTTCCCAAAATAATTTTAATAAAAGTGACTACCTTCAGCAAATAAAATTGCACATTGGTAATGCAAAAGATATTATACCAACACTAGACGAAGCATGGGATTTAATTTTTATTGATGCAGATAAACCTAGTTATATTGACTATTACGAATTAACTTTGCCTACATTAAAAACAGGCGGCTTTATTTTAGCAGACAATGTATTGTTTCATGGGCAAGTGTTGGAAGAAAATATAACAGGTAAAAATGCCATTGCTATGCATGCTTTTAATGAACATGTAGCAAAAGATAATAGAACCGAACAAGTAATGCTTTCCATAAGAGATGGCATATCTTTAATAAGAAAAATATAACATGAGGAAACTGATTATTTTAACAATATTAATTTTATCTGCTAGCTTTTTAAAAGCACAAGATATTTCTGTAGAAGAATATGTAAGCACTTACCATAATATTGCCATTGCCGAAATGAAACGCTCGGGCATACCGGCATCTGTAACGCTAGCACAAGGTATTTTAGAAACAGAACATGGTAATAGCGATTTGGTAAAAAAATCGAATAATCATTTTGGAATAAAATGTAAAAGTACATGGGCAGGCGAGAGTGTACGTCATACCGACGATGCGCCCAACGAATGTTTTAGAAAATACCCCAATGCTGCCGACAGTTATAAAGACCATAGTGATTATTTGAAAAATACGGCAAGGTATGCGTCATTATTTGAATTGGATCCATCAGATTATAAGGGATGGGCATATGGTTTGAAACGTGCAGGCTATGCTACCAATCCTCGTTACCCACAAATTGTAATTTCTAATATTGAAAAATATAATTTGCAACAATACGATACCATTATTGGTATTTTGAATAGGGATATTGTTATTACAAAAAACGTAGAAGATGAAAACGTGGTAAAAAATGCAACATTGGTTTCGGATAACGAAGAAATTAAAAATGCGCTGAAAGCCAACTCTAAATTTAATAAACTAAAAGCTTTGTATGCAAGCAAAGGCACATCACTGCTTGCTATTGCTACATCTGCTAATATTGATTTGGCAAAATTGTTAGATTATAACGACCTTAAAATTGATGGACTTTTAAAAGAAGATCAATTAATTTATTTAGAGAAAAAAAATAAAGAAGGCAATAGGGATTTCTCTACTTCTTTGCAAAATGAAACATTGAGAGATGTAGCACAAAATAATGGTGTACAAATAAAATCACTCATGCAATTGAATAGTATGAACGAAAATGAGATTGTAAAAAAAGGCACTAAAATTAAACTTCGTTAATACGCATAATCAAAAAATTTATAACTAATAACTTTTTTCATGGAAATGATTGAACTAAACGATAAAAAATTTACGCCATACTTAACCGCTGCACAAATAGACGAACAAATAAAAAGACTTGGTAGTGAATTGAACAAAGATTACGAAGGTAAAAGACCTTTATTTATTGCCATACTTAATGGCTCATTTATGTTTGCGTCCGATTTGTTTAAAGAGCTTACTATAGAGTGCGAAATTTGTTTTATAAAATTAGCATCATACAAAGGCACAAAAAGTACCGGGCAAGTAATCACTTCTATTGGGCTAGATGCTACACTTACCGATAGGCATGTAATAATTTTAGAAGATATTGTGGATACTGGAAAAACCCTGCATGAGTTTTTGCCACAATTGGTGAACCAACAACCATTATCTTTAAAAATTGCTGCATTACTTCATAAGCCCGATGCACTGGCACATCCTGTAAAAATTGATTACCTTGGTTTTAATGTACTCAATAAATTTTTGCTTGGATATGGTTTAGATTATGATGGATATGGTAGAAATTTGAAAGAAATTTATAAGCTTATTGAGGATTAGCAAAGCAATTTATAATTAATTTTTTCGTTTACAGTAAATAATTATCATTTAATTTAGCTTTTACAAAACCTAGCTACATCAGTTTTTTATAGTGAAAAAACTTGTTGCATACACATTGTTTTTTTGTGCTGCATTTAGCACACAGGCGCAGTATTTTCTGCGTGGTAATATTCGTGACGAAAAAAAAGCAGCACTTCCAAATGCAAAAATATATTTACATTCTACAAAAGTTGGTTCTGTTTCGGATGTAGATGGCAGCTTTGGAATTACTACAGCATTACAATACGATTCTATTACCGTTTCATTAGATGGATATGAAAAGCAAATACTGCGAGTAAAAACGGATGTATGGCAAGATATAGTTTTAAAAATATCTGCCGCCACTCTTTTAAAAAACAAACCCAAGCTTATTTCATTTACTAAAGATGCTAGTCGTAAAGAGCGTTACAATCCTGCTATTAGCGATGAAACGTATTTTAAATTGATAGAAAATGAGTTTGTAAAAGCATCATCTTTTCCTAATACTGGTTTATCGTTAAATGTAAACAAAGCATCTTATAGCAATGTGCGCAGGTTTATAAATACGTACAGCAAAGTACCACCCGATGCTGTACGTGTAGAAGAAATGATAAATTATTTTAACCTGGCTTATGAACAACCTAAAGGAAAAGATATTTTTAATATTAACAGCGCTATCACTACTTGCCCTTGGAATAAAAAAAATGAATTACTCTTTATAAAACTTAGTGCAAAAAAAATTGAATTAGATAAAATACCACCTGGTAATTTTGTATTTTTAATAGACGTATCTGGCAGTATGGATATGCCAAATCGTTTGCCTTTAATAAAGGAAGCGTTTCAATTGTTTGTAAATAATTTGCGCCCAATAGATAAAGTTTCTATTGTAACGTATGGTGGTATTGTAGGCACATGGCTTGCTCCTACAGCTGGCAATGAAAAACAAAAAATTAATGATAGATTAGAATTGCTAGAAGCTGCTGGCGATACACCAGGGCAATCTGCTATAGAGGCTGCATATAAAATGGCTAGGTTTACTTTTATACCTGGCGGAAACAACAGAGTAATTCTTGCAACCGATGGCGATTTTAATGTAGGTCAAACTTCAGAAAAAGCATTGGATGATTTAATAACAAGGCAAAGAGAAACTGGTGTTTTTCTTACATGCTTGGGTGTGGGTATGGGCAATTATAAAGATTCTAAATTGCAAACGCTTGCTAAACGTGGCAATGGTAATTATGCATATTTAGATGATTTGCATGAAGCCGAAAAAGTATTGGTGCATGAACTTACCGAAACTTTGTATGCTGTAGCCGATAATGCTTTTATAAATATTCAATTTAACGCAGCACGAGTTAGCAATTATAGGCTTATTGGATTTGATAATAAAAGAGAAGCTGTGCAAGATGGCACTAGCGATTTGGATGGTGGCGAAATAGGAAGTGGCAGCAGCAATATGGCCATATTTGAAATAGTGCCAGTACAAAACAATAACGAAATAGCAACATCCGAAGTTGGTAAACTACAATTAAAATTTCATGATGTAAAAGATAAAACACAAAAACTACAGCAAATAAATTTTACCATACAAGGCGAAATAAAAGACAGTACAGATAATGCTTTAAAGTTTGCAGCGGCAGTAGCCATGTATGGCTTAAAATTAAAAGAATCTCCTTATTTAAACAAAGCCTCGTGGGCAGATGTAAAAACTGTAGCAGATGCCGCAGCTGATAAACAAGTTTTTTTACAAACAGAGTTTTTAAAACTTTTAGATAAAACGGTGGATATTTATCAACCAAGCAAGAAAAAGAAAAAGAAGAAAAAAAGAGGAGGTGTTGAATTTGAATAAAAACGGTTACTCCAAAATATCTGGTCTTCTCAATGTTGTTCTCTCCAAAGCTTGCTCATGCCTCCATGTTTCTATCAATTTATGATTGCCGCTTTTTAAAACATCTGGTATTGCCCATCCTCTAAAAACTTCGGGCCTTGTGTAAACTGGTGGGGCTAATAAATTATCTTGAAAAGAATCGGTAAGTGCAGAAGTTTCATCATTTAATACACCAGGCAATAAACGGCCAATGGCATCAGTAAGTACGGCTGCCGCTAGTTCTCCGCCACTCAATACATAATCTCCAATAGATATTTCTTTGGTTACAAAATGATCCCTAAAGCGTTGGTCTATGCCTTTATAATGCCCACATATCATCAATAAATTATTTTTTAAAGAAAGTGTGTTTGCCATTTTTTGATTAAACGTTTCTCCATCTGGTGTAAGAAAAATAATATCATCGTATGTTTTTTCTTTTTGTAAATTTTCTACTGCGTTTACCAAAGGTTCTATCATCATCACCATTCCTGCGCCACCACCAAATTGGTAATCGTCCACTTGCGCACGAGCATAAGTTGTGTAATCTCTCAAGTTTATAATATTTACATGTAGCAAATTTTTATCTGCCGCACGTTTCATAATGGAATGTGCAAATGGAGAGGTGAGAAGGTCTGGTACTACACTTATAATATCTATTTTCATGTATAATTTTTTATAGTTGCTTTTAAAATGCCGCAGTTTGTAAATAGGGTTGTCAACCTTTATGCCGTATATTTATTTTGAAATTATCAATCAAGGTTGACAACCCTTGCGACAATTTTAAATGCATCCTTTTTTAATACTGCAAATTATATTAAATAGATATAAATTTGTAACTTAAATTATTATTTTAAGTAAATGCAAAAACCGGATAAACCATTTTACAATAAACGCATTTTTTGGGATGTAGATTCCGATAAGATGGACTATGCTACAAAAGCTTCTTTTATAATAGAGCGGGTTTTTGAGCGTGGAGACGTGGAGGATATTAGGTATTGCAGAAGGTATTATGGGGATGAGAAGATAGAGCATGATTTACTAAATGCAAAATATTTGCCTGAAAGAAGATTATATTTGGCAAGTGCAGTTATTAACAAACCCATTCATTTATTTAGATGTTACACATTAAAACAGTCGAGCCTGATACACTTGCCCTACTAAATAGGCTTATGAAAATGCCTGAACTTAATAAATTTTATTTGGTGGGAGGCACTGCACTCTCATTACAATATGGACATCGCATTTCTGTTGATATTGATTTGTTTTGTGCAGAAAAATTTGATAATGAAATAATTTTAAAAGCACTAGAAAATGTATTTGGGAAAGAATTAGAGTATGAAGGAGGGTTTACAAAATTTGGAATTTTTTGTTATATAAATAATGTAAAAGTTGATATTGTAC
>JAYSOC010000130.1:0-5237 GCA_043723285.1 Ferruginibacter sp.
TGGACACACATTTTTTTATATGGCCAATGGTAAATCCAGATAAGTTAAGCAAACAAGTGCAAAAATTATTGTTGAATACCGTTAATACTATTTTTGTAAATGCCATTTCTTTATGGGAAATTTTTATAAAATTTTCATTAGGTAATCTTCAACTAAATAATTTACTGCCGAGTGAGTTGATTTTTCTTTGCGAAGAAATGGGTTTTAAATTTATAAATCTTAATGCAAAGGAAACAGCCACATTTTATAAACTTAAAGCGGAGTATCATAAAGATCTGTTTGATAGAATGCTTATTTGGCAGGCGTTAAAGAATAATTTTGTAATGATAAGCGATGATAAAAATGTAAAAAAATATGTTTCTGAAGGTTTGCAAGTGATTGGGTAGTTTTAAAATTGCGTTATTTCAATTTCATCCACAAGCAACTAAGCATGTTTGCCTATCTATAATTTTAAATAATGAAAAAATGTTTTCTTTTTCTACTTCTACTTTTTAGCTCAAAACTATTTGCACAACAAAAACTGAATATTGTATTAACAGACAAAGCCCGCCTAAAAGCAGAGCGTATAAATCTAGCAGGTAGCTTTAATGCTTGGAATCCTGATGATGTGAAATACCAATTTGTAAAACGAGAAAAAACTTGGGAAATTACATTGGAGAATATTGGAAAAGGCATGCATCAATTTAAATGCACACAAGGCAGTTGGGAAACCGTGGAAGATAGTACCAATGGCGTGGATATTGCCAATAGAATAATAAACTTACAAAGCGATACTACGATTTTTATTACAACGTATGGCTGGAAAAGGGTAGAAGATATAAAGCCTCGCAAGCATACTTCATCTGCAAATGTGCATGTAATGAGCGATTCGTTTTATATGCCACAACTAAAACGCAATAGAAAAATTTGGATTTATTTGCCTGCTAATTATACAACATCGAAAAATCGTTTTCCTGTATTGTACATGCACGATGGACAAAATTTATTTGATGAATTTACTGCACCGTATGGAGAATGGGGTATAGATGAAGTGCTGGATAGTTTGCAAAAAATAAGCGGTAAATATTGTATTGTGGTGGGAATTGACCATGGTGGAGATAAAAGATTTGTAGAATATAATCCATACGATACAAAAGAATATGGCAAGGGAGAAGGAAAACAATATGTAGATTTTTTAGTACAAACTTTAAAGCCTTTTATTGATAAAAATTATAGAACAAAAAAATATGCAGCCAGTACAAGTATTGCAGGAAGTAGTTTGGGTGGGCTTATTAGTAGTTATGCAATTTTAAAATATCCAAATGTGTTTGGTAGTGCTGGTGCATTTTCGCCAGCATATTGGATAGCGCCAGCAATGGATACATTGGCTAAAAATGCGCTTACTAATAAAACACCAAAACGTATTTGGTTTTATGGCGGCGGCAAAGAAGGTTATACCTTGATGCCAGATATGGTAAGATTTAAAAACATTATAGCAACAAAAAATAAAACAGATATTGGTTTTGTAGTTGATGAAAATGGCATGCACAATGAAGCTGCATGGAGAAAATGGTTTCCAGAATTTTATAAATGGTGGCTGCGATAATTGGTGAAGCGCTTGCGTTATAAATGTTCAGTAAAGATTTGAAGATGAAAACCTACGCCCGATTGCAGCGGCTATACTTTTTTTGCCTGCCTTTGAGGCAAAAAAAGATAGTAGCGGAAAGCGGGACCAATGTTGAGCAATGGTTTGAAGTTGACGTTCAAAAAAATAATATTCTCCACACTACCTTAAATACTTTCTTGTTTGGTAAATTAAAAAATCTTTAAATTACGGTCACAACTATTTTTATGAAAATTATTTCTTTTTTAGCCGCTGCTATTTTTACGATTGTACTTATAGTAATATTAAACACAAAAATGGTAGCGCCAGCTCCATTGGGTAAATTATTGTCGCCGCAACATGGACTTTGGCAAAATGCAGAGCCTGCGGATAAAAACTTTTCGGAAGATTTGAAGTTTCCAAATCTTAAAGGGAAGACATCGGTGTATTTTGATGAAAGGCTTGTGCCGCATGTGTTTGCCGAGCAAGAGAATGATGCCTATTTTGTGCAAGGATATTTGCATGCTAAGTTTAGGTTGTTTCAAATGGAATTGCAAACCTACTCAGCAGCTGGCCGTGCAAGCGAAGTGGTGGGAGAAATTGCTTTAACACACGATAGAGAATTTAGGCGTTTGGGAATGGTCTATGCTGCTGAAATTGCATTGAAAGAAATTGAAAAAAGTGCTATTTCGAAAATGAGTTGCGATGCATATACAGCGGGCGTGAACGCCTACATAGCCTCGCTTACAGAAAGTAGTTTGCCTGTAGAATATAAATTGCTTGGTACAAAACCTGAGCTTTGGAGCAATTTAAAATCGGCTTTATTTTTAAAATACATGGCATATGATTTAAGTGCGCACGAAACTGATTTTGAAATGACAAATGCAAAACATTTTTTTTCTGCGGCTGATTTTAATTTGTTGTATCCTGCTGTGCAAGATTCGTTGGATCCGATAATACCAAAGGGTACAAAATTTGCACCTGCATCTATAAAACCTATTGCGCCAAAAAATGTGGACTCTGCATATTTTAGTACCGATATTGTGAGTGCCGAAGAAAATGAAAAACCAGATGCCGCCAATGGCAGCAACAACTGGGCGGTGAGTGGAAAGAAAACAAAAGATGGTGCACCTATACTTTGCAATGATCCACATCTTGGTTTAAACCTGCCATCTATTTGGTACGAAATGCAATTGAGTACACCGAGTTTTAATGCGTATGGTGCTACTTTCCCTGGGTCGCCAAGTGTTATTATTGGGTTTAATGATAGTTGTGCTTTTGGGTTTACAAATGGTGGGAGAGATGTGAGGGATTATTATGAAATAAAATTTAAAGACAATACAAGAAAAGAATATTGGTTTAATAATGAGTGGAAAAAAACGGAGTTGAAAGTAGAAACAATAAAAATTGCTGGTAAGCCTTCATTTATGGATACCGTTGCCTACACGGTGTTTGGGCCTGTGATGTACGATGAAAGTTTTAATGGCGGCAGACAAACGAATAATAAAAGTTATGCAGTGCGTTGGAAAGCGCATGATGCTAGCAACGATTTTATGGTGTTTAATTTATTGAACCATGCAAAAAATTATGCCGATTATAATGCTGCTGTTACTAATCTTTCTACACCTGGGCAAAACTGCGTGTTTGCTTGTAAGAATGGTGATATTGCATTGCGTACACAAGGCAGTTGGCCTGCAAAATGGAAGGGGCAAGGCGATTTTGTAATGCCTGGTGTGGATAGTTCGTACATGTGGCAGGGAATAATTCCGCAGAGTGAAGTGCCTTTTCAATATAATCCTGAGAGGGGCTTTGTGAGCAGTGCTAATCAAAAACCTGTAGATGAAACTTATCCTTATTATATTGGTAGAGAGTATCCAATTGTGAGGGGATTGTTGATTAATAAAAAGCTTGCTGGCATGCAACAAATAACGCCGCAAGATATGATGGCATTGCAAACTGAAAACTTTAATTTGTATGCGCAAGAGATGATGCCTGTGTTTATGAAACGTATAAATATAACTTCGTTTAATGCGGATGAACAAAAATATTTTGCATTGTTATCGTCTTGGAATTTGAGAAACGATTTGGACTCAAAAGGTGCAACGGTGTATGATGAATTGTTTAAAAAGTTTAAGGAAAATGTGTTTAAAGATGAATTTGCAAATGCGCCAAAACCAATACAAATGCCATTTGAAAGTACGTTGATAGAGGCAACGCTAAAAGATTCTACTTATAAGTTTTTTGATGATGTAACAACTACACGAAAAGAAACATTGGCAGATGTGGCTACACAATCTTTTAAAGAAGCGGTGGTATCATTAAAGAAAATAGATGCAGATGGAAAATTAGATTGGGCAAAAGATAAAGGCACAATCATTAATCATTTATTAAAACTTGATCCGTTTAGCAGAATGAATTTGCCCATTGGTGGAGGAAGTACAATGATTAATGCTACAAAAGAAAAACATGGTCCAAGCTGGAGAATGATTGTGAACCTGACTGCTAAAACTGAGGCCTATGGTGTGTATCCGGGTGGGCAAAACGGAAACCCAGGTAGTAAGTTTTACGACAACTTTGTAGATGAATGGGTAGCAGGAAAATATTATACTTTGTGGATGATGACCAAAGACGAAACAAAAGACGCTCGAGTAAAATGGACAATGAATTTTAGTAATTAGGAATGCCACGAATGCCCGAATTTTTATTAACTAATTTAAAAATAATCTTTACAAAATGAAATTTTTTATATCTACAATATTGATTGCTGCTTTAAGTTTTGCAGCTTGTTTATTTTTGCCTTGGTGGGTTATTGCTATTGCAGGTTTTGCGGTGGCATTTGCAATTCCGCAAAAAAATGGTTTGGCATTTTTATCTGGCTTTATTGCACTTTTTATTTTGTGGGCAGGTATGAGTTTTTATATGAGCAGTGTTAATGGTAATTTGTTTGTTCATAAAATATCGATGTTGTTTTTAAAGGCCGATAATCCTACTGTGTTATTTTTACTTACTGGTTTTATTGGTGGATTGGTAGCTGGGTTGGGGAGTTTGAGTGGGAGGTTGTTGAAGAAGGTACTGGTTTCTAAATAATGCATTTATAACTTCTGTAACATTTTTGCAACTATATTCGTATAAACTAAAACAACTTTATGCGAATATTTTTATTTTGCTTCATTTTTATTATCTCTGAAACATCTTCGGCACAAAAAATATATGGCACAGTTTTTAATTCGCAAGGCGATTTGTTGCCCTATGCATCTATAACAATAAAGGCAACTACCAAAGGCGCTAGTGCAAATGATAAAGCAAAATATTCTATTAATGTTTCTGCAGGAACTTATACCATCGTATGCCAACATTTAGGGTTTACTACTTCGGAGAAAAAAATTACAGTAGGTAAAGATGATACTGAGCTTACGTTCATACTTACCGACCAAAAGCTAAGTATGGATGCGGTTGTAATAAAAAGTGGTGGTGAAGACCCTGCCTACGAAGTGATACGAAATGCAATAAAGAAAAGAAATTATTATGCCAAGCAAGTCAATCAATTTACGTGCAATATTTATGGCAAAGATTTAATAAAATTAAAATCGCTTCCTAAAAAAGTATTTGGTAAAAAAATAGAGAGTAATGATAAAAAAGAAATGGGGGTTGATTC
>JAYSOC010000131.1:0-2107 GCA_043723285.1 Ferruginibacter sp.
CTTAGTAACAATCGGTATTGTTTAATATAACATAAGAAATCCTAAAAATAGATATGTGAAAAAACACCTCTCACTTAACTAAATTTCCCCTTTAACAAATTAATAACAATATTTTTTATGCAATAACTTCTTTTAGACATCTTCTTTTTACAAAAGTAAAAAGCAATGATAAATCAAAACCAATTGCACCCACTAAAAAAGTATGCTATCATCATATTTTTTTGGTTACCTATTTGTTTTTTTAGTTTGCTTATTGTTTACAACACTTTTCCCTATTTTAATTTTAAGCAAGATTTTATTTTTATAACAGAACGTGCCGTTTTGTTTTTAAAGCCAGTTTATAAATACAGTTTTTACACGCACATATTTGCTGGTATGTTTTGCATACTCACTGCACTACTCCAATTTTCGTCTGCTATACTTAAGAAAAGGAAAGCCATACATGTTTGGTCGGGCCGTGTGTATGTATTTGTGGTATTGGCTATAGGCGCACCCACAGGTTTGTACATGAGTTTTTTTGCAAAAGGTGGCTTGGCAGAAAAATGCTTATTTATGTTTATGGCCATAAGCTGGTTTTACTTTACTGCAAAAGGTTTGATAACTGTTTTACAAAAAAACATAAAGCTACATAAAATATGGATGGTACGCAGCTATGCCATGGCGCTAACTGCAGTAACTTTTAGAGTGTATTACATTATTCTGTATTTATTGGATGTAGAACTTACTAAAAACTATGAGGTAAGTTTATGGATGAGTGTAATTGGAAATATAGCATTAGCAGAACTTATTATTTTCTATAAACCTAAACAATATTATAAACCAATAAATCAAATTGTATGAACAAGTTAAAACTAATTATTCGTGTAGCATCATTGGCAATGTTAGTAGCTTTTATTTTTGGAATTGTTGCATTTGTAAAAGCAGATAAAAATGGGGAGTTGAAAACATTGTATAAAACAGAACCGACTGCAGTTATAGTAAGCTCTCCTAAAGTAGATGTAGAAGATTTTAGTCGTGGTATAATTAGTCCTCCTCCAAATATATCCGATTCGATAGCCAATAATAAAGTGGAGTTGCCAAAATTAAAATTGAATGTAAGCAAGCGTATAATTCAAAAAAGCAACGTAAAGAAAAAAACAATTGTACCAAAAATAAAATATATCAAGAAAAATAGAGATAAGATTATTTCTTTCAAAAGTTTTTCGAGAGGATCTTTAGAAAGAATGCCCATAAGAGCAATAGAAAACACAGCTAAATAAAATATTTTTTATTGCAAAACGAATAAGTATTCTAAAAACTAAACCGTACAATTGAAAATAAAAATGCCATTTGCTACTTTGCAAATGGCTTTTAGTTTTTAAGGGATTTAATTCGTTTTTATGCTTGTTCTTCTTTTATCAATATGCCTGTAGCTGAGTAAGTGGCTTCCCATTTTACGGTGCCTCTCATAAAATGTGCTTTCCAAGTGCCATCATTTCTTAGATTCCATTCGTAAACGGTGTCATTTGGGTGTGTACTTCTAAATGCTGTTAAAATTACTTGTGGTACTGGCGCATCTAAGCATGAAACACTATGTTGTTTTTCTGTACCATTTTCGTCAAATCTTGCTTCGTGTCTTTGATTAGCGTGGTTAAATTCTACTTCAAACTCTCTGCTAGATGAATTGCTAGAACTAACAGAGAACCACTCTACTTGTGTAGCAGCTGGGAAACGGCTTGCAAAAGAATTTACAACAGCGGCCGGCACATTTGCTTGGAAAATTGGAGTTACTACTGTTGCATCTTGAGGCAAAATAGCATCGGTAGATTTTTTGCAACTTGTGGCTAAAATTGCGATTGTTGCAAAAAGAAATAATTTGTTTTTCATGTTATCGTTTTTTTAATTTACAATTTAGGGTTATCAATAATTAGTAAATACAACGCTCAAAATTGTAACCTGATATTATTAAAGAAATGTTAATAGAAAAGCTTGTTCATAAGAGCAAGTTTTGCAACATCTTCCCAACTTTTCCACAACATATACCTATAACCGTATTGTAACTGTATTGCCGTAATTTTGCGGCGCAAACCGAGCAGTATTTATTGGCGTAAATCATACCAATCAATCT
>JAYSOC010000132.1:0-5220 GCA_043723285.1 Ferruginibacter sp.
CATAATAAGCAAATGACACTTTGGTATTTGTTTGGAATGTACGCTTGGCATGGCAAACACCACACAGCACATATAAATAAATTGAGAGAAAGAGAAAGGTGGTATAAGTAGATGTATATGTGTCTGACACCTGATAGTGAACTTTTATCTTCGAAGACTCTAGCTAAGGTGTCTGACACATTTATCAGACAGTTGAAAATATGTTTTACAAAAAGAGCACAAAGTATAAACCTTGCGCTCTTTTAATTTGTTCAAAAATATTTTAGGCTTTTCCTAAAAGACCAGAAAGTGCATCTAAAATACCGCCACCACCAGCTTGTTGCTGTTGGTCAGCTTGTGGTTGTGCATTTCCACCACCAGCAAATGCTGAAACTAGGTCACCAAGATCTACATGACCATCATGATTTTTATCTAATCCTGCACCACCAAATTGTGAAATAAGGCTTCCAATATCCATACCGCCAGTTTTACCACCGCTAAGGCTATTAAAAATGTTTTGTACATTTAAACCGCCTGCAGCTGCATTGTTATTATTACTTTCTCCACCAACTAGTTTGCTCAACACCATTGGTATAAGCATGCTAGCAATTCCTCCAGCTTGTTGGCCACCAATGCCAAACTTACTCATTAAAGAGCTAATTAAGTTTTGCGACATATTTTGTGCAACTGGGTGATTGCTCACATCTGCACCGTTTTGAGTATTGCTGAAAAGGTTTAAAACCTGTGCAGCGCCATTTCCGCCACCACCAAGTAAACTCTGTAATGTACTTGTGATAGAGTTTGTAGCTTCTTGTTGTACAGCTTCGTTGTGCTGGTTTGGCACGTCGGGGTTATTTACGATTGATTCTTGCGAATGACCTTTTACAAGATCTAATAATTGTTCGAACATTGTGTTGTTGGTTTTAATGATTAATTATAAAATATAAAGACTCTTTTTTTTACAAAAGGTTTTTTATTGGGTACTAAATTACAGTATTATCATGTATTTATTCATTTATTTCAATTATCCTTTTTTAAAAATGAGTAAACTATCATCTATCAAATACAAATACAATTTTTCATCTTTAAAATAGTAACTAGCTATGTTATTGCTTATTAGTGTTGCAATAATGTTTTCAATACTTTTTTTTGCGCAAGCTATTTGAGTACTTACAACTTGCCCAAATTTTATTCTACTACCTTGTACTTCTATATTTGTGCCAATAGTATTGCAGCCATCGTTTCCGCTGAGTTTCCTTTTTTCAATATCAAATTCAAAAAAAGGTACTCGATTGTATTCTGCTTGGTTTACAATTTGCCCGCCAATTTTTTCTAATTTCCATTTATTGTTTAGTGTAACATCTGATAGAAATTTTCCGCAACCTTTATAAATATTGCCATTAAAATTGAATGTTACTTCTTTTGTAAATACTTCTTTTTTTGTAGGAATGGTGCAATCTTTTTCTAAAACGGTAATACTAATATTTCCTGATTTTATTTTTGTTGAAAGAATACTTCGTTCTGCATTTATATCTTTTTGAAGTTGATTGTAAGCAAATTTTAATGACAAGCCATCATCAGCATTAAACCTTACGGTATCATCATAATCCATTTTCAAATTCCAATTGTTTGGTTGGCTGCCTTCAGCAAAAAAATCAATGCCATTTTGAAACATCAACTTTTCATCTTTATTTTTTATAGATTCATTAAACGCCTTATTTAATTTTTCCGTTTCTGCCTTTTGTGAAGAATGGCATGCGCATAAGCAGGTAAACAATAACAAAGCGAATATTATTTTTTTCATTATTACTTTTTTCTATTCAAAGATATAATAGAAAATTAGTCTAGTTCATTTTATAATACGAAATTTTGTTGTACAAATCTGTTGGATTAAATGATTTCGCTCGCATACATAATGTATGTGCATAGTGGTAATTCATCAACTTTTCCTTTTATACAGGCTACTATTTGTCCACGGTGATAACTGCTGTGGTTTATGATGTGTGTCAATGCATCTTCAATATTCATTTTTCTTTTATTGGGGTTTTCTTCCCATGCACTCATAAATTCAATGATTTCTTGCAAATCATCATCCGTTTTATTCGTTAAATAGTTTTGCCAGCCTTCCAAATTTTCTTTCATCAATTGTTCGCACTCGTCTAATGTTCTTTCTTGGAATAGAACACAACTAAAATCGGTTTTGCTTACTCTGCTAAGCCACATGCAATGGCTAGAAAGCATATGCGAAAATAGGAGTGTAGCTCTCTCATCTTTATCTTTAAATGTTTTAAGCGAATTAAGAATCATTGTATTGCTCCAATGTTCAAATTCGAAATGTTTGATTAGTTTGTGTTGCATATTTTATCGTATATATATATATTGGCAAAAAGAAAACAATGATTAATATTCTACTAATATAAATCTTTCTTTGGGATGATATAAATTTTACAACACATTAGGTTATTTTTACAAAAATTATAAACTCAGTTAAATGAAATATTTTCTTTCACTATCTATTATTTTTTTACTCGCATGTAATTCATCTAAACTTGCTATTAAACCTGTAGAGCAAACTTTGCCACAAAATGTATCCCTCAATGGGAAATTGTTTACAGCTATGTTTCAGCAACGGGCAGCTGAGTACAGAGCATTATGCTTGCAAGGTTACAACGCTGCTCGAATGCGTATAGATGCATACACAAAGCAAACAGATAAGCCACTTGCCATCATTACAGATATAGATGAAACCATTTTAGATAATAGTCCTTACGCTGTGCACCAAGCTTATAATGGCAAAGAATATGAGGCGGCAAGTTGGTACGAATGGACAGATAAATCTGCCGCAGATACTATGCCAGGCGCAGCAGCTTTTTTGCAATATGCAGCATCAAAAAACATACAAGTTTTTTATGTTACCAATAGAGAAGATAGAGAACGTACATCTACACTCACCAACCTTAAACGCTTTGGTTTGCCCAATGCAGACGAAATACATTTGTACACAAAGCAAAACACATCTAGCAAAGAAACAAGGAGAAAACAAATTTTGGAACGCTACGATGTGGTATTGCTAATGGGCGATAATCTTGCAGATCTTAGTGTATTATTCGATAAAAAAACCGAAACCGAAAGAAGCAATAATGTAGATGCGCTTGCTGCGGAATTTGGAAGAAAACTAATTGTATTCCCTAATCCAAATTATGGAGATTGGGAAAATAGTTTGTATAAATTTAATTACAAACTTTCGCAAGCACAAAAAGATTCTGTATTAAAAGCCAACCTTAAAAATTATTAATTGAAAAGTAAAAAACGCCGCAAGTTAATCACTTACGGCGTTTTGTCTAATGTCTAACATCTATTATCTAATATCTATATCGTTCTAGTACCATCAAAATTTTCCAACTCCTTACTCACCGAGTTTAAAAAAGTTGAACCAAGCGCACCATCAATAATACGATGATCGTAACTTAAAGAAATATACATCATGTGGCGTATAGCAATACTATCGCCTTGTGGCGTCTCAATCACCATTGGTCTTTTCTTAATAGCACCCACAGCCATAATAGCCACTTGTGGTTGATTTATAATTGGTGTACCCATTATGCTTCCAAAAGTACCAACGTTAGTAAGTGTAAAAGTACCACCAGTTGTATCATCAGGTTTTAATTTTCCATTACGAGCTGCATTAGCCAAGCCATTTACCTGCTTGCACAAGCCGGTAAGATTTAATTGATCTGCATTTTTAATAACTGGCACAATCAAATTGCCACTTGGTAGGGCAGTTGCCATACCAATATTCAAATCCTTTTTTATAATTATTTTATCACCATCCACCGAGCTACTCAGCATCGGATATTTTTTCAAAGATTTTACAACAGCTTCTATAAACAAAGGCGTAAAAGTTATTTTTTCTCCTTCACGCTTTTCAAAATCACGTTTTACTTTTTCTCTCCATTGCACTAGTGTTGTTACATCGCACTCTGCAAAACTCGTTACATGTGCACTCGTAGCCACACTATCCGTCATGTGCTTGCTTATCAGCTTGCGCATTCTATCCATTTCTATTACTTCTACATTGCCAGTATAAACCGCAGGTATATTTGTTGGGTTTTCTACAACCGCTGGCGCATTTGTATTTGTCATCACCACTGCTTGTTGGCTTGCAGGTGCAGCTTGTGTTTGCGCAGTTGTTTGCCCGCCACCTCTATTTGCTACAAAAGCCAAAATATCTTTTTTGCTCACTCTACCATCCTGCCCAGTGCCAGGCATATTTTCCAATTCCGTCATACTCACGCCTTCGCTTTGTGCAATATTTAATACAAGCGGACTATAAAAACGCACACCATTATTTTGTACAGTTGCCGTATTTGCAGATGGTACATATGGAATTTCTTCCACCACTTTTGCATCTTCATACTCTTGCTTTGGCGCAGTTGAAAAAGGTGCAGAAGTTTCCGCAGCACCAGTTCTTATCTTCACAATTATAGTACCAATAGGCACTACATCATTTTCTGCAAACAATATTTCTTCAATCACACCTTCAGCAGTAGATGGCACTTCGCTATCTACTTTATCAGTAGCAATATCCAAAATGGTTTCGTCTTGCGCCACTTTATCACCCACTTTTTTGTGCCATTTAAGTATCGTTGCTTCCATGATACTCTCACCAAGTTTCGGCATTATAAGATCAACTACGCTCATATAAATTGTGTTATTTTATTCGTTGCAAATGTACGGATAATGAATAAACGCATACCAATAATCTAAAAACAATAATGAGCATCTAAAAAGTATAAAAAATTAAAGAATACTTTTTTTTCACGGGGTTCAAAAGTCCCCTTTGGGGATTTAGGGGGCTTTTATTTTTGTGGCTATCATCTTAAAATTCATTACTCAACATTTGCTCGGGCTATACGCTGTACCTTCGCTACGCTTCGGTGCCGCTTCTATCCCGCAGCTCTTCATCAGCTCACCATTTTTCATCTTTTATTATGCATTAGATATACAAGTAGGGCGAAATAGATATTTACGATTTCCATAAAATTTTTCAAAACTTAGAAAATCATCATATAATATCTGTTTTTTTTCATGTATAAATCATTATTTTTGTGACTACTTAAATAACTGCAATGGCTGAGATATTAATTATAGATGATGAAAAAGCAATTCGCAAAACCCTCTCCGAAATTTTAAGTTTCGAAGGCTATAAAATTGAGGAAGCTGCCGATGGCGAAGAAGGAT
>JAYSOC010000133.1:0-5217 GCA_043723285.1 Ferruginibacter sp.
GAACCAGCAGCCAAGTTTACATCATTTTCTGTAATGGCACCTACCGCTTTGTGTATTACTTTCACCACAATTTCTTCGGTACTTAATTTTTGTAACGAGTCACTCAATGCTTCTACAGATCCATCCACATCACCTTTAAGAATTACATTCAATTCTTTAAAGTTGCCTAATGCCAAACGACGACCAATCTCTTCTAAAGTAATGTGTTTTCTTGCACGCATACCTTGCTCACGCAATATTTGCCCACGCTTGTAAGCATTTTCTCTTGCATCACTTTCGTTTGCAAATACTTTAAATGTTTCACCCGCTTGTGGTGCACCATTTAAGCCTAATATTAATACTGGTGTAGATGGCGGCGCTGCATTTGAACGTTGATTACGCTCATTGTACATGGCTTTTACTTTACCAAAAAACTGACCAGATACAATCATGTCGCCTTGTTTCAACGTTCCATTTTGTACCAATATTGTTGCTACATATCCACGGCCTTTATCAAGCGATGCTTCAATAACAGTACCGTTTGCACCTTTTTCTGCATTTGCTTTTAGCTCCAGAATATCTGTTTCTAATAATATTTTTTCGAGCAATAAATCTATGTTCTCACCTTTCTTTGCACTTATTTCCTGACTCTGATATTTACCACCCCAGCTTTCTACCAATATATTCATAGCAGAAAGTTGTTGTTTAATTTTTTCTGGATCAGCCCCATCTTTATCTACTTTATTTATAGCAAATATCATAGGCACATTTGCAGCTTGCGCATGAGAGATAGCCTCTTTTGTTTGAGGCATTACCGCATCATCGGCTGCTACTACTATTACTGCAATATCTGTAACTTTTGCACCACGAGCCCGCATGGCAGTAAAGGCTTCGTGACCCGGTGTGTCTAAGAAAGTAATGGCTCTACCGTTTGGTAGCGTTACTTCGTAAGCGCCAATATGCTGCGTAATTCCACCCGCCTCACCTGCTATTACATTTGTATTTCTAATATGATCTAGTAGCGATGTTTTACCATGATCTACGTGACCCATGATAGTTACAATTGGTGCTCTATCTTTTAATAATGCTGGATCATCAACCTCTTCTTCTAGTGCTAATTCTGCGGCATCATCTACGCCAATAAATTCTACTTCATAATCAAATTCGCTTGCTACCAATTCTATTACATCTGCTTCTAAACGTTGGTTAATGGAAACCATTATACCCAAGTTCATACACTTGCTTATGATATCTGCAAAACTCACATCCATCAAACCAGCCAATTCACTTACAGAAATAAATTCCGTTACTTGTAATTTGTTTCCTTCCTCTGGTCTGTTGCTTTGTGCTTCGTTAAATAAATCTCTTTTTTCTTTTCTATATTTTGCTTTAGAACTTTTTCCACGTCCGCCTGCACCCGCAAGCTTGGCTTGTGTTTGCTTTAATTTTTCTTGAATTTCTTTAGCATCAATTATTTTATCTTCTCTACGAGGAGCTGCAGCACCACCTTGTCCTGTGCGCTGAAAACGACCGCCTCCGCCTTGTTGAGGTCCACGTGCACCGCCACCTTGTTGAGGGCCACGGTTTTGACCGCCTCTATTTGCACCACCATCACCAATTATTGGCCTTGGTCCACGATTTTCGGTTGGTGCTCCACCGCCAGCACCTGGTGCACCAGGTTTTTTCTGTACTGGAATACGCTTACGTTTGTGCGCATCATCTCTTTTTGGTCTAGTATCATTATCAACTGGTAATTCTATTTTACCAAGAATTTTTGGCCCTGTAAGTCTTTCGGAGAATATATTTTCAATGACTGGAGGTGTATCCTTCGCTACCTCTGGTGTAATTTGTTCTGCTTTTGGGGTTTCTACAGCTGGAAGCTGAGGTTTTGTTGTAGCTTTCGATTCTACTTTTTTATTAACAGGCTCTGTTGGTATTTCTACTTTCTTTTTCACTCCTTTTTTAGGACGAGTAGAAGAGTCGATTGTGCTAAGATCTATTTTATCTAATATTTTTGGACTTTCGAGTTCTGGGGCATCTACTTTGGTAACGCCCTTTGTATCGGTAGTTGTCTCAATTTCTTTTTTTGCCTTTGTTTCTTTTGCTGCTGGAGTAGCTTCTACAACCTCTACCTTTTCTTCTGCAACTATAGCCTTTGGTTCCTCTTTTGGTTCTTCTTTTACTACCTCTTTTGGTTTTTCTTCTTTTTTCTTTACAGATAAATCTTGCTCATCCTTTTTCTTTTTAGAATCACCAGACACTGTTTTTACCAATTCTACTTTATCGGCTTTTTCTTTGGCGGTTTTATCGCCTTGGTATTCGCCTTGTAGCACACGATACATTTCATCTGTAAGCTTAGAGGTTGGCTTCAGATCATCGCTGCCGCTTAAATTTTTTGACACAAGAAAGTCTATCAAGGTGTTTGCACCTATGTTAAACTCTTTGGCGGCTGCCATCAGCCTTGGTGTAATTAATTCTGACATTCTTAGTTTTTACTGCTTCGCTGTTTTTGGCGAAACATAATTTTCTATTGTTTAAATTTTTCTTCAGTTCATAAGCATGGTTTTATTCTTTTTCAAATTCATCACTTAAAACTTTTTTCACATCTGCAATCGTTTCTTTTTCTAAATCTGTTCTTCTTTCTATTTCTTCATCGGTAAGGTCAAGTACAGAACGAGCAGTATCGCAACCTACTTTTTTCAAAGTTTCAATTACCCATGGCTCTATCTCGTCACTGAATTCTTCCAAGTCAATATCAAAGTCATCTTCTTCACCTTCGCTATCACGGAATACGTCAATATTATACCCTGTTAATTCGCAAGCCAATTTAATATTTACTCCACGACGACCGATAGCTAAAGAAACTTGATCTGCCTTCAGATAAACTTTCGCATGCATTTTTTCATTGTCCAAATCCATACTCGTAATCTTAGCAGGTGTTAACGAACGCTGAATAAGCAATTGCGTATTGGCTGTCCAATTGATAACATCTATATTTTCATTTTTCAACTCACGTACGATACCGTGAATGCGGCTACCTTTCATACCTACACAAGCGCCAACAGGATCAATACGATCATCAAAACTTTCTACCGCTACTTTTGCACGCTCACCTGGGTCACGTACAATTTTCTTTACAACAATGAGGCCATCAAATATTTCTGGCACTTCTATTTCTAATAATTTTTCTAAAAACAATGGGCTAGTACGAGAAAGAATAATAATAGCTTGGCTATTTTTTAACTCTACTTTTTTTACAACGGCACGTACGGTTTCACCTTTCTTAAAATAATCTGCACCTATTTGCTCAGATTTTGGTAACAACATTTCATTGCCATCTTCATCTAAAATAAGCACTTCTTTTTTCCATACTTGATAAACCTCTCCACTTACAATTTCTCCAACACGCTCTTCATATTTTTTTATAAGTATATTCTTTTTAAGGTCGCCAATACGAGCAGCAAGGGTTTGTTTGCCCGCCAATATTGCTCTACGGCCAAATTCTTTTTGAATATCAACTTCTTCGTATAATTCCTCGCCAACGGTATAATCTGGCTCAATAAGAATGGCATTTTTCAATTCAATTTCTGTAAGGGTGTTGTATAGATCATCATCATCCACAATAGTACGACGACGGAAAATTTCCAAATCACCTTTCTGGTCGTTTACAATAACATCAAAGTTATCATCGCTTCCGTATTTTTTACGAATAAGTGTTTTAAAAACATCTTCCATCACTTTCATTAGTGTGGGGCGATCAATATTTTCTGCTTCTTTAAATTCTTGAAAAGAGTCTATTAAGTTAATACTTGCCATAATCCTTGTCTGCTAAAAAACTTGCCCCGCAGGCTTGGGGTTTTGTTGTTATTGTTATTAAAATTTTATTTGTACTACCGTTTGTTTTATTTCTTCAAAAGGTATGGAAAGCTTTGTTGTTACTGCTTTCTTGCCCTTACCTTCTGTAAATTCTATTTCTATTTCCTCTTCAGTTGCTGCTAAAAGTTTGCCTTCTTTTATGTTATCATCTTGCAAAGTTACTTCTACAAAACGACCAATATTTTTTACATATTGTCTAAGCATTTTTAGCGGTTCTTCAATACCCGGGCTAGACACTTCAAGTGAAAAATCACCTTCGGGATACACTGCCATTTCCTCTAACTGCTTGTACAAAGCTCGGTTTATTTTAATACATTTTTCTATTCCTAAACCACTATCTGCATCTAAATATATTTTGAAATTATTAATTGGTTTAACTTTCATTTCTACCAAAAAAATATCATCATACAGCTTAGATAGCAATATCTTTTTTACAATTTCTATGTTTGCTTCTGTACTCATATCGGTTGATAAAAGAAGAAGGGAACCATTGGTCCCCTTCCTTTCTTTAAATTATCTGATGCAAATATACAGAATGCATTTGTTTTAGCCAAAAGATATACGTTTCCACCCATAAAATTTAACAACAAGATATTGTGTAGCATAATATCTTTGTGGTATGAAATTTTTAGAATTATTAGGAGAACTCCTTGTGGTTTATATTTTATACAAAGTAATTTTTGGTTTTATAATACCTATTTACCAAACTACAAAGCAAGTAAAAACTAAAATGAACGATGTGCATTCTCGAATGCAGGAGCAGCAGCGTGCACAATCATCTCAAACTACACAAGAGCCTGTAAAAAAATCTACCACAGTTTCTAAGGGTGATTATATTGATTATGAGGAAATAAAGTAATCAATTTCAAATTATTTAGTTTTCTTTATATCCAAAGCCATTTTAATTTCATTTACCTAAAAAGTCAATAATTAAAAACATATAGCGAAGGATGATTGTTTTATAGTAAAAAATAATCGTAAAATTAAGACTTATGAAAGAAGTAAGAATAATCCCTATCAGAAAAACTATAGCCCTAGTAGCCCACGATAACAAAAAGGCAGACCTTGTAGAATGGGCAATCTTTAATAAAGCCTTTTTAAACAAACATGAACTTGTTGCAACGGGTACAACGGGTAAATTAATAGAAGCAGAGTTAGATAGACCAGTAAAGAAAATGCTGAGTGGGCCACTTGGTGGCGACCAACAAATTGGCGCCATGATAGCAGAAGGAAAAATAGATTTACTAATATTTTTTTGGGATCCAATGGAAGCGCAGCCACATGATAGCGATGTAAAAGCACTCTTAAGACTTGCCGTAGCTTGGAATATTTTAATGGCTTGTGATAGAGCCACTGCAGATT
>JAYSOC010000134.1:0-5216 GCA_043723285.1 Ferruginibacter sp.
TACTGTTCCTAAAGTGTAGATGTCTTTTATGAGTGAACCATATAGATAATCAGTATCCTGCATCATTTCACGCATGGCAATATCATATTCCTCAAAAGATATTTTATAAAAATTTCCAAAAAATAATAAATTTATTTTTTTTTCTAATACTTCTTGCCTAGTAAAAAGTCCACTGCCAAGTTTTGGCCTTGTGGCAATGATTGAAATAACAATGGTGACTACTGCCACCAATAAAAATATTAATGTAGGTATAGTTAAATAAGGTACTTCTTCTAATTTTCTTAACAGCACACCTAATATTACAGATATAATAATGGCATTTACAGATATTAAAATATTTGCTTTGCTATCTGCCATGTCGCTCAATTTTAAGTGGCCTTCTGAGGTGGTTCTAAGCATGGTTTGAATGCCTTTTGACATTAAACCTGTTTTATCTTTTTCTATATCATTTAAGTTTAAAAATTCAGCTTCTACTTTTGTAAGTTTTGCTGCATTTTTTTCTAACTTTTTCATGTTTTTTTGTTTTCCTTCTTTCAACAAATCTTTGCAATATTTTGTATAATATTCATGAGCGCATAGCATTTCTAATGTTTTCATGCACCATTCTCTTTCTGTATATATACCACCTGTTAGTTTGGTTTCTTCCCATACTTTTATATTGCTTTCTTTAAATTTTTTGCTGCCAAAATGGTAAGTGTCTGCATCGCAAATAATTTGTTGTGGTAAGCTTTCATGCTTATGTGGAAGCTTTGTTGCTAAAATATAATCTTCAACTTTACTGGCCAATGCTTCATCTGTAGTGTTTGCTTTCATAAAAACATGCATCAGTTCTATACTTTTTTCTTCGTGGTGAAGAAGATCTGTAAATAAATATCCGGTATCATGAAACCAAGCCGCAATATAGACTGCAAGCATGTCTTGCTCATTTAAATAATAATGACCCGCTATTTCTTTTGTTCTTTCTGCAACTTGTTTTGTATGCTCAAGGTTGTGATATACAAGGTTTACATTCTGATTTTTGTTGTACAAATCAGTTACATATTGCTCGGTCTTTTTGTACAAATTATTTAATTCCATAATCGTGGTTTAAAAATTGAGTTTGAATTTTGTTCCCAAAGTAAAATTGAACAAATTGTCTTCTGGTGATTTAGCTAATGTAAGTGACAGCATAACTAAATTGTATGGCACATAATATATTCCGCCTCCAAAATCACCATGCCATTTTCTAGATATTTCTCCACGCTGCCATACTTTGCCTAATTCGTAAAAGCCAACTAAGCCTACATCTCCGGGCAAAATATATGATTGCGATTTAAATAATTTTAACCTTAAGTCTGTACTTGCATATGCAATTGATGAGCCTGAAAACCTATTTTTTCTATAACCTCTTAAAAAATTATTTGCACCTAAATTAAGCGCCTGAAAGTATTCGAATTGCTTGCTAAAAATATGTCCACCGCCAAATTGCAAAACAGCACTTACTCTGGATTTATCGCTAATGCTTGCATAAATGGTCATATCAGATGTAAGTTTTGTAAGTGCATGTGTAATGGAATTGAAACCTCGAAGCGAGGAAAATTCGGTAAACCAAGTTATGCCACGTGTAGGAAATATTTCACTGTTTAAATAACTGAGGTCTAATTTTAATTTACCCCCAAAAAACTGTTTTTTACCATAAATGCCTAAGGAGTCAGTACCAATTACGGTTGGGTTACCTAGTATTCTTTTATCATTGTCTTTATACCTACTCCAATAATGGTAATATGTTGGGCCAATATACAATTGTATTATATCATTAAACCTTTCTCTAAAAAGCAAATCTGTTTCTACAAATTTGTAACGTACTCTATAAAATGAGATATCATTATTTTTATCGTAAATAGATTCATTGCCTAAGCCAAAAAAGTTATTTAACGATGGGTTTACAAATTCTGAATGAATAACAAGGTCTTTGTTAAAAACTAATTTTGTAAATGCTGCTTCATATTTTAGTTTGTACGCTCCTTCTGCGGGCGCATACAAGGTTACGAGCTTTTGATCTGTTCCATAAGGTTCTTTTCTAAAACCATAGGAGCGCCTAGAAAAACCAATACCAACCAAAATTTTATCTTCAGGATTGTAACCTAAATTAATTTGCGGAAAACTTTTTTTGATATACTGAAAACCTGTACTCTTATATTCATTTACTTTGTAGTTTGTAGAAAATTCCTGCTTTGTTCTTCTTGTATATAGTTTTACATTTTTTTCTGTAGATAAATCGTAAATAAAATTGCGCACATTTCCTTTCAAATTAAAACTATCGTTGCCCTTACCACCAATGATTCTTATTTTTATTTTTGAAGATACATCTTCGTCTATTTCAAATTTATCATCACCATTTAAGCCGTATAATCTTATTTCTTTTGTTACTTTTTCATCAAATACTCTGTTGTACATTACCGATGCAGAGTCTGTTGCATCAAGTTTTTTATACACCGTAAGTTGTAAACCCAATGGGTTTTTTTTTATGTGAAAATACTCTGACTTATTACTGCCAGTTACAGAAACAGTACTCGAAATAAATTTATAATATATCAATGCTTGTTTACCTAAATCCTTTCTTCGGCTTATTAATGTGGTTGCAACCATTTGAGAATCTATAGCTGCAATTTCTTTTGGAAATTTTTTTACAGCATTGTGTATTACTTCATCAGACAAGTTTTCTTCAAAAGTTTTTGTTATTTCTACCCACTTTGCTTCGTCTAAATTGTTTAAAAATGTTCTATCAAAATCTCTTGCATTAAAATTAAAAAGATTTATCTTTTTTATATGGCTTTTAAATCCTCCTAAAAATGGCATTTGTTTTCTAGAAATATATTTTACCAACAAACCATCCGAATTAAAAAATGCCTGATCCCTATCTCTTGGTATTGGGTAATATAATTTTCCTTTACCAGTATCTCCCGTGCCCCATTTCCATTGGCCTGCGTGCCTATCAAAGTCTGCAATCAATATATCTAACAAACGAGCTTTTAATACTTTTTCTTGATCTACATGATGGTCATTATCTTCCAACATTTTATTAATTATCTTGTTGGTGCTTTTATCTTCCCCAGCATTCTTTTCAGGATTTCTGTTTTCCAACATCACTACAGTGTTGGCAAATAATGCTCTGTATTGGCCAAATGCATAATCATCTGGTACAAAAAACAATTCTGGCTCTGGCGTTATAATGTCTGCTGCTTTAGCTAATTCTGCTACTACGAGTGGCGCATATGGGTTGCTAGCAGATATCAAGTCTTGCACAATGTTTTGTGCAATGCTTCCTCTTAGATTTGCTGGCATTGCTTTTTCAGGGTCTTTGTCAACACTTCTCAATGTCCACTCTATACCTTTTTTATCTACAAGTTGCAATGACTTTGTTTGTTGTCCACCACCTAAGCTTTTTATGGTAAGCCCACCTTTTTCTTTTCTTATATTAAATTCTTTCATGGCAATAGGCATGCTCCATTCTTTTCTATAATTATTGCCAAGAAAGATTTTGCGAAATCCAGTATTTGCTTTATACTTATCACTTGCAGAAATTACTACACTATCTTTAAATTTATATTCTACTTGCCTTGCAGTATCTTTACTTTTTGGTAAATTAATTTTAGAAAAATTTAAAATGGTATCATTTATATAATCCATTTTTACCGAATCTCCATCTACCACATATACTTTAGCTACTACATTTTTATTTTTAGAAACATCTAATGTTACAAAACCATTTTTAGCCATAGCATACAAAGTGTTTTTACTTTTAGATACTCTGGTATGTTTGCTACCGCTACCACTTACTATATAATTGTAACCACTATCTCGTATTAATTGCAATGAATGGTCGTGCCCCGCAACGAATACAACATTCTTATTTCCCTTTACTATTTTCTCAATATCGGCTATCATAGTTTGGTATAATGGATGTTTTAAATCTTGTGCAGTACCAAACACAGCTCTTGTAAGTGGATACACAGAACCCAATACAGGCAATGGTATATAGAGATTGTCTATTGCATCAGTAAAAGGAAAAATGTGTTGCTTAAAAGTAAAATAGCCACCATGTGGGCTGTAACTTCTAAATGGATGATGCATAGCAAGCAAAATCATTTTGTTAGAATTTTTAGATAAAATATCATCTAGCTGGGCTAATACTTCTGCTTTTGTTTTGTAAGGGCAATCAGATTCTACACCTGGCTTTTCTTTTTCGTGTAACCACCATTGGCTATCCATCATCACCAAAATAATATCGTTGCTTATCTTTACTTCTTCTGGTCCAGGGCATCCATCTCGAGGATACATCATCACATTTTCATTGCCTAAATAATCAATGTAAGATTGTACCCTTAAAATAGATTCGTATCCTATAGCCCTACCATTTGCCCAGTCATGGTTGCCTGGTACAAAATAAACTTTTGCTTTACTTGTGCCTGCAATTTGTATTTGAGAATCTAACGGTGCTTTTGCAATATCATACGTTGGTAATGTATTATCTGGCAATCCGGTTTTATATAAATTGTCTCCTAAAAAAATAATGGTTGTTTTTTCATCTAATCTTATAAATTTTTTTACAGCGTTTACTACTGGGTGCCTGCCATTGGTAAGCTCCCCTGCATCGCCTATCAGTAATATTCTTGCTTGTATGCTATCTTGCGCCATGGCAGCACTTGCACATGTAAACAAACAGCATAGTATTATTGCAAACTTCTTCATAATCACTTTTGTTTATTTTTTATTATCAAAATATTTGAGTAACCCGTATTTTTAGATTCGTTAGAAACTATCATATCGCCCCATGGTGTAAAAGCAATTCCTTCTGCTTGTTTGTATGATTGTGGGTTTAATTTGTACAAGGCTTTATATTTCCCTAGCCTATCAGTTACCAATATGATGTGGTTTATAGATGATAGAATGTATAACTCATCGGTAATAGGGTTTATAGCTGTAGCGGATGGGCGTAGTTTTAATTTTTCTTCATTTAATTTTTGTGCTACAGGTTTCATATCAATATTATAAATAGATTCCGTATAATTTTTTGCACCTATATCATAACCCCATGCAGTTACTATTTTACTGCCATCATCTTCGCAATTCTTACATAATAGTACCATTTGTTTCAACGTATCATCATAATACAATGATTCAAATTCATTTGTTTTTTTGTTGGCGTTAGGAAATTCAGATATAGTTGTTGTTAA
>JAYSOC010000135.1:0-2103 GCA_043723285.1 Ferruginibacter sp.
AACAAGTTCTCAACCAGTATCGCTAGATGCTATAGACCAAATACAAGTAAACATTGCCCCATATGATGTAACACAGGCAGGCTTTACAGGTGCAGGAGTAAATACAGTTACCAAAAGTGGTAGCAATACATTTGCAGGTACAGTGTATGGTTTTTATAGAAATGAGGGCCTTACAGGTAAAAAAATAAATGGATCAAAAGTAGCTGTACCTAAGTTAGATCAATACCAAATAGGTTTTGCACTAGGTGGTGCTGTCAAAAAAAATAAATTATTTTATTTTGTAAATTTCGAAACAGAACAAAGACAAGATGCACCTACAGCTTTTATTGGACAAACATCTGCTAATGCAGATAAGAATAATGCTTCTCGAGTGTTAGAACAAGATTTGATTGATGTAAGAACCATTCTTAAAAATAAATTTGGTTACGAAACAGGAGATTACCAAGGGTTTAATTACAAACAAAAAAGTAGCAAGTGGTTAGCTAAATTAGATTGGAATATAAATCAAAATAATAGTCTTTCATTTACCTATAATGGATTAGATGCATCGAAAGAAAAGCCTGCACACCCTAGTGCTATTGGTCGCCGTGGTCCTGATTTTACAACCTTGCAATTTAGAAATTCAGGCTATAGAATAAATAATAAATTAAACTCTTTTGGTTCAGAATTGAAATCAAACTTTAGCAGCAAATATGCCAATAAATTAAGATTGGTTTATACACAGTTTAGAGATAATAGAGAAGCACTTTCTACCCCTTTTCCTGTAGTAAATCTTACCAAAAATGGTGTACGTTATATTGTAGCAGGTCATGAGCCTTTTTCAATAAACAATATTTTAAATCAAGATGCTTTTCAAGCAACCAACAATTTTAATATTATCTTACCAAAGCACACACTTACTGTGGGTGCTTCTTATGAGTCATTTAAATTTGCCAATTCATTTAATTTAACAGGATATGGACCTGCTGTATTTTCTAATGCAGATATTAAAACATTTAAAGACAGTGTACCTGTTGATGGTGCTTATGTTTTTGGTGCATATCCGCTTAGTGCAGATGTAGCCTACGCAAAAAACAGGGCAGCTGCCAATCAATGGACTTTTTACTATTTAACTGTAGCTCAAATGTCTGCATATATTCAAGATGAATGGAAAGCAAGTAAGAATTTTAAATTAACGTATGGTATTAGAGTAGATGCACCTTCTTATTCTAACGCTAGTTATAAAAATCCTGAATTCAATCCTAATGGAACTTTTAAAGGTACTTTTCAAGAAGGATCACCAACTATAGCTAACAACGATCCTCAAGTATTGTTTGATGCTAATGGAAATAGGGTAACAAATGGTGTAGGTAAGGATTTAGATAATACAAGATTTCCTACAAGAAAACCATTGTTATCTCCAAGATTAGGTTTTAATTGGGATATAAATGGAAACAAAACAGCTGTACTAAGAGGTGGAACTGGTTTGTTTACTGGTCGTTTCCCTTTTGTTTGGTTGGGTAACCAACAAGCAAATCCTGGTACTGGTTTTTACAATGTAACAGACAGAAATTTTCAATGGCCACAAATATGGAGAACAAACTTAGGCTTAGATTATAAATTAAAAACAGGTACAGTTTTAACTGCTGATGTAGCTTACTCAAAAGATAGAAGAGCTATGATGGTACGTAATTATAACTTAGGAACACCAACTGGCGTATTAAACTCTGGTACTGGAGATAATAGAAAAATTTATAAAGCAACAGATAAAGGAACTGATGGTCCATTTACAACTAATAATACTTACGTATTTACCAATGCAAAAAATACAGGTTATCAATTTAATGTAAGTATGCAAGCAGTACAATCTTTTAAAAATGGCTGGTTTATGCAAGGTTCTTACAATTATTTAATAGCTAAAGATGCAAGTTCTATTTCTGCAGAAATATCAAGCGATGCATTTGATAGAAATCCAATATTGAATAACGCAAACGAAGCAAAAAACTCTACTTCATTGTACGGTAACAAGCATCGCTTCGTATTGGCAGGTATAAAAAAGTTTGAGTATGGTACTGAAAAGAAATATGCTACCACTGTTTCTTTCTTTGCTAATTGGGTAAGTGG
>JAYSOC010000136.1:0-2088 GCA_043723285.1 Ferruginibacter sp.
AAAATTGCAGAAAAATTAATTGCACCTCTGATTGAAGAAACAACAACTGAAATTCCGCTGAATGAAACTGGCGTTGAGTACAACATCTTTGGTGCAAAACATATTGAAGAAGGTGCCTTGTTGCAAATGCAAACTGCTGCTAAATTACCTGTGGCTGTTGCCGGTGCTTTAATGCCCGATGCACACCAGGGTTATGGCTTGCCAATTGGCGGCGTGTTGGCAACCAACAATGCCATTATACCTTACGCTGTAGGTGTAGATATTGGTTGCCGTATGTGCCTAAGTATTTTTGCTATTGAGCCAAGCGAATTAAAAAAACGTGAAGCATATTTTCAAAGAGAATTGGTAGCAAATACATTGTTTGGTGCTGGCCGGGAGTTTGCAGAAAAAACCGAGCATGAAGTATTGGACAGAAAGGAGTTTAGCGAAATACATATGCTGAAAATATTGCAGCAAAAAGCGGTTAGGCAATTAGGTACCAGCGGAAGTGGAAACCATTTTGTGGAGTTTGGTAAAATAGAAATTACCGATGTAGAAAATCCTATGGGTGTACCTGTGGGTGAATATGTAGGTTTGCTTACACACAGTGGTAGCCGTGGGTTGGGTGCAAACATTGCCAACCACTACACACAAATAGCTATGCAAACTACGCCCTTGCCTAAAGAAGCAAAACATTTGGCTTGGCTAGATTTAGATACCGAAGCAGGCAATGAATATTGGTTGGCCATGAACCTTGCAGGTGATTATGCAAGTGCATGTCATCATACCACACATAAAAAAATTGCAACAGCTATTGGCGAAAAACCATTGGCTATGGTGGAGAACCACCACAACTTTGCATGGAAAGAAATGTATGTAGATCCCGCCTTTGGCGGTGAAGCCAGAGAAGTAATCGTACATCGTAAAGGTGCAACACCCGCAGGTAAAAATGTATTAGGGATTATACCAGGCAGTATGACGGCACCAGGTTTTATTGTAAAAGGAAAAGGAAATACCGCAGCCATTAATTCTGCCAGCCATGGTGCAGGGCGTAAGATGAGCCGTAGCAAAGCCTTGGCAAATATTACGCATGAAGCGCTCAGAAAAGAGTTGAAAGATTTTGGCGTAAAGCTTATTGGCGGCGGATTAGATGAAGCACCTTTTGCTTACAAAGACATACACGAAGTAATGCAAAGCCAAACTTCATTGGTAGATGTGGTAGGAAAGTTTTATCCTGCTATTGTACAAATGGATGGTAGCGACCCGAAGAAGTTTAGAAAGAAGCGGGTGGATTTAGTGGGGGAATAATTGGTAGCTACATCGAAAAAATCTTTAAATTTGTATATGCCGAAAATAGCATGGTACAAGTCATTTTATTTTTTCTTTGTAGCTTTTGATTTAACTGAAAGACAACATTTGCATGTGTCTAATTCGAAAAAAGGTTTAGCAGTTCTGCGAAAATATGGCTTGATGATTTTTCTATTTTTGACATGGGTGATTTAACAAAAGAGGAGTTACATGAAATACAAAAAGTAGTAGAAACAAATATTACCACTTTGGAAAAACAAATAGAAACTTACGCATCAAAAGGGAAAGTGAAAATTATTGAGCTTAAAAAAAAGGTAAAGAAAGATGACAAATAAAATTCAATCAATGGAAGGGTTTATAAATATTCATCCCACTATTAAAAAAATTTCTTTTAATATAAGAGGTAAAATTTCTGTAGAATTAAATGATGGTAGAATCATCCTTGCCCCGCTTTCTCAATTACCTTCTGCAAAAAAACTCTCTGTATCCGAAAGAAAAAAATGGCAAATAATTGATGGCAATATGTTTACTTGGACCAATTGTAATGAAGTTTACCATTTAGAGCAAATTCTTGGTAGGTATGATGACTATCAGTATAATTAAACTTTATGGAAATTGCAAAATTAAAACAACAAATAGTTGATAGAATTAATCAAACAAGTGATGAAAATATTTTAGCAGAAATAAATTGGCTTTTAGATTTGGATATTGAAACCGAAGAAATTTTCCATTTTACTGAAACCGAAAAGATAAAAATTAATGAAGCTCAATTACAAATAAAGAATGGAGATTTTATAACTC
>JAYSOC010000137.1:0-5174 GCA_043723285.1 Ferruginibacter sp.
CCAAAAAGCCTTGCTACAAAATAGCAAGGCTTTTTTATTTTCTACATTTTATTTTATCCTTTTTTAATAATTAAAACAAATCAATCATGAGTAATTACAAATTTGAAACACTACAACTTCATGCAGGGCAAGAAGTAGATCCCACAACAAAATCGAGGGCCGTACCCATTTACCAAACCACCTCTTATGTGTTTAACGATACAACACATGCGGCTAATTTATTTGGCTTAAAAGAATTTGGGAATATTTATACCCGAATAATGAACCCTACTACCGATGTTTTTGAAAAACGAATTGCAGCGCTAGAAGGCGGCGTAGCAGCACTAGCAACAGCTTCGGGGCAGGCCGCTCAGTTTTTAGCACTCAGCAATATCTTACAACACGGCGATAATTTTGTATCCACCTCATTTTTATATGGCGGCACGTACAATCAATTTAAAGTACAATTTAAACGTTTGGGAATAGAAGCTCGCTTTGCAGATGGTGATTCGCCAGCTGCATTTGAACAATTAATAGACGATAAAACAAAAGCCATTTATTTAGAAACGATTGGCAATCCTGAATTAAATATTCCAGATTTTGAAGCCATAGCTGTAGTAGCAAAAAAATATGATTTGCCAATTATTGTTGACAATACTTTTGGTGCAGGTGGGTATTTATTTAAGCCATTACAACATGGTGCAAACATAGTTGTAGAAAGTGCTACTAAATGGATTGGCGGGCATGGTACAAGTGTAGGCGGTGTAATTGTGGATGGTGGGAATTACAATTGGGGTAATGGAAAGTTTCCACAATTTAATGAGCCAAGCGAAGGTTACCATGGTTTAGTTTTTTCTGATGTATTTGGCGTAAACAATCCATTGGGTTTACCAAACATTGCCTTCATTATACGTGCACGAGTAGAGGGTTTAAGAGATTATGGTGCAAGTCAAAGTCCGTTTAATTCTTTCTTACTCTTGCAAGGTTTAGAAACACTTTCTTTAAGATTAGAAAGAGCCAATAGCAATGGTCAAAAATTAGCAGAATATTTACAACAACATGCCTTGGTGGAAAAAGTAAACTACGCAGGATTACCAAGTAGCAAATATTATGCATTGGCACAAAAGTATTTGAAGAATGGCGTTGGTGGAATGCTTAGCATAGAAATAAAAGGTGGGAAAGAAGCTGCTGCAAAATTTATAAATGCATTGCAACTCGTAAGCCATGTAGCAAATGTTGGCGATTCAAAAACATTGGCCATTCACCCTGCAAGCACTACACACGACCAGCTAGATGCAGAAGCACAATTGCGCAGTGGTGTTACTCCCGGGCTTGTGCGCATATCTACAGGTATAGAGCATATTGATGATATTATTGCAGATTTTGAACAAGCATTACAAGCTAGTAAAACTGTTACGGCAAAAGTGTCAGAGCAATTAGAAGGAGCGCTGAATTAATAAATGTATAGGAAGAAGAAAAATTAATTCGGTTAGTAATTCAATGTTTTTTATTTAAGAAATTATGATTTGCCCAGTGCTTTATAAGTTGCCCAGTGCTTTATGAATTGCCAAGTGCTTTATAAATTGCCCTGTGCTTTAGCACAGGGATAAAATTGAGTTCATAAAAGGGCTTTAGCCCGATACTATTGACTTTGGGGCTAAAGCCCCTTTGGGGAAAATTTAATTTACACCGACCTAAAGGTCGGCGCAATTAAAAAGCATTTTAACTAAAATGAATTAATTTAAAATAAAACAAGTTTATCAATTAAAAAAAATAAAAACATGAGCGATTTACAATTCACCATAAACGGTAAAAGCATTAACGCCACAAAATTTACTGGCGAAACAAGACAATTTTTACACACCGTAGATGAGCCAGCAGCTTTGGGTGGTGCAGACGATGGTGCAAACCCAGTAGAATTTATTTTAGCAGGTTATGCAGGTTGCTTAAATGTAGTAATTAATCTTATTGCTAAAGAATTAAACATTTCTATTTCTAATTTAAAAATAAATGTTACTGGCAATCTTAACCCTGCAAAATTTTTAGGATTGGATAATACAGATAGAGCTGGTTTTAAAAATTTAGAAGCGAGTATAGAATTGGAATCGCCTGCAAGTGAAGAACAAATTGCATTGCTACTAAAAAATGTAGAAGAGCGTTGCCCTGTAAATGACAATCTAACTAACCCAACACCAATAAGCGTTTCCATAAAAAATAATCAACCTGAATTAGTTTAATCTATGCATTCATTTATCAGTAAAGAAAAAACATTCACATTAGAAAGTGGTAAGCAACTCGAAAATCTTTCTGTTGCTTACCACACTTATGGTGAATATAAAAAAGGTATTACGCCTGTAATATGGGTATGCCATGCACTTACTGCCAACTCCGATGTAGCAGATTGGTGGGCAAATATTTTTGGAGAAAATAAAATACTAGGCCCTGAAAAATATTTTATTGTATGTGCCAATAATTTGGGATCATGCTATGGTACTACTTCGCCAATAAGTTTACAAAATGGCAGCAATAAAAAGTATGGAAAAGCTTTTCCCGCAATAACCATTCGAGATATTACAGCAGCACATATTGCGTTAAAAAATTATTTAGAAATTGATGAAATATTTTTATTAATTGGAGGATCCATGGGCGGGCAACAAGCCATGGAGTGGGCTATTCAAGAACCATCAACCATAAAAAATTTAGTACTATTGGCTACCAACGCTAAACATTCGCCATGGGGTATTGCCTTTAATGAAGTGCAACGTATGGCAATAGAAAATAGTATGGATGGGTTAGAAGTAGCTAGAGCAATTGCAATGCTGAGTTATAGAAATTACGAAATGTATGAGCGTACGGCTAAACCAAATGAAACCGTTGGTAACTATGGTGCAGCATCATACCAACGTCATCAAGGCGAAAAATTAGCCTTGCGTTTTGATGCTGATTGTTATCACACATTGAGTAGTGCAATGGACTCGCATGATGTTGGAAGAGGACGAAACAGCATTGAGGAAGCTTTGGCAAAAATCACCGCAAGTACACTGATAATAGGCATTGCAACCGATATTTTATTTCCCATAAAGGAACAAGTGTTATTGCACGACAATATTCCAAATTCTACATTAAAACTAATTGATTCACCTTATGGGCACGATGGGTTTTTGACGGAAGGAGAAAAGATAAATGGGATTATCGGAGATTTTTTAAAAGCTTCTACTAAAAGAATAGAAGAAAAGGAATATTATTTTTCCGCCTCCCTAGCCTCCACCTCAAATTTATTATTGTAATATCCAACCCGCAAACTTTCCCATAAATATTTTATGAGAAATAGTAAATACCCATGCTCTCTAAATTGTTTTACATGGCATAGCTCGTGCTTTACCCAGCATTCATCTGCTAAAAATTCTTCTTTGGTACTGCCAAATAAATAAATGGTTTTACCCAGCACCATGGCTACTGATGTGGCTTTCATTTTTTTTGCAGCTATGCGAGCAAGCCAAGAGTGTTCTTTTATATAGTAAGTGTGTTTACTCATACCAAGCGGCTAAAATTTCGTCTGCATGGTTTTTGCTATCGGGCTTGGTAATAATATTTTTTATTTTGCCATTTTCGTCTATTAAAAAGGTAGTGCGGTGTATGCCATCATAAGTTCTTCCCATAAATTGTTTAGTACCCCACACGCCATATTTTTCTGCAATGCTGTGGTCTTCATCTGCTACAAGTGCAAAAGGCAATTCATATTTATCTTCAAACTTTTTATGCTTTTTTACAGGGTCGGGGCTTATGCCTATTATTTCAAAACCATCTTGCAATAGGTTGGTATAATTATCTCTAAGGTTGCATGCTTGTGTAGTGCATGTGGGCGTATCGTCTTTTGGGTAAAAATATACAATGAGTTTTTTGCCTGCAAAGTCTTTAAGGGCTATGGTTTCACCGTTTTGATCTATACCGTAAAATGCGGGTGCAGCTTTGCCTACTTTTAAATTACCGAATGGTGGGGTTGGTGTTTCTGTTTTCATTTTGTTTATTTTTGCCGAGTTTTTTACCGAGAAGTCGTTAAGGCGTTTTTTTATAAAAGTTTATTTACTATTTAATGATATTTTTTAATCAAATGGTTTAAGGCGGTAAGTTTAAAACCTTCGGTTTTGCTGTACGCTATTTTACTGCTAAGTTTTTTGTTTTTACTTTACAAAAAAATGTTTGTCACTAAGGCTCTAAGACACAAAGAGAAAAACTTCGCTTTTTTTGAGCCACAAATAGCACGAATGTACACGAATAAGAAACCATTAGTGATAATTCGTGCATTCGTGGCTACCATTTTATCTTGTAAATCGATACGTTCTTTCTGCAATATTACCTACTTGGTCAGTGGCCGAAATTTTTAATTCGTGCTCTCCAGGTTCGCAGCGCTCATCAAAATTATAAATAAAGTTTATACCTTTATCGTTGCTAAAACGTAACCATTTACCATCTAGTAATGCAGTAAAATTTACTATGTCTTCTGTATTGTCTTTTATTTTAAATAATATTCTTTTTAACCCAGCTGCATTTATACCATCTCTAAAACCAATAGGCAAAATGGTTGGCGGCTCTCTATCTACCATCAATTGAAAATTACCAAACTCTCTAAATGAAGCAGTATAAAACTCTTTGTTGTAATTTGCTTTTGCAAAATCTTTTTTACTACCATAAAACCGCTCCATTACTATCTTTCCTGTATCTTCTGTGGCAAAGTTTTCTCGTATGCTTATGGGGTACATGCAATGCACGGGTATGTTGGCATTGTGTAGTTGGTAAATATTTTTTCCATCAGCCGATGGTATTTCATTATACACAAAATTCACGGTATCGTATAATGCATTTTCGGGTAAATAAAAATGTACATTGTTGTTTTCAAAAACATTTATATAATTTGGAATAAATTTTTGCGTAGCCACTATTTGTTTTCTTTCAACAATATTTGTTGGCGCTTTCAATTCAAAATTTAATTGAGATTGATTGCCATTGGCATCTGCTACAATAATTTTTATGGCATGTGTTTCACTATCAGAAAACATAACAATGCCTTTACGTTTATCTGTTTTGTAAATATAATTTTCATAACCTGGCAATGGCGATAAATGCTGCAACCAAGGGCCACCATTACTGCGCAATTTATAATCTATATGTGCATTAAAATATCTTGTTTCAGTATA
>JAYSOC010000138.1:0-13469 GCA_043723285.1 Ferruginibacter sp.
TAAGGATAGCAGTATAGTACATGTATCACCAAACGATACAATGATAAATACTGCTAGGCCAATGGAAAATGATATGATGAAATCTATGATGTTAACAATGGCGCAAATAGACAGTGTAAAAATGACAAGCAATTTTGATATTGATTTTGCGAATACTATGATGATACACCACCAAGCCGCCATAGATATGAGTGAACTAGAAATAGCTAAAGGAGGAGACGTAAAAATAATTGATATAGCAAAAAATATTATAAAGTCGCAAAAAGCAGAAATAGCACAATTGAAAAATTTTGTAAGTAATTATAAAATGGATAATGCAAAAATGGATAATTCAGATTCGCAAAACATTTTGGCAGATGCCATGAAAACAATGATGGAGAATATGCACAACATGAAAATGACGGGCAATACAGATGATGACTTTGTAATGTTGATGATACCACACCATGCAAGTGCTGTAAAAATGGCTAAGGACGAAATTACTTATGGAAAAGAAAGTAGCGTAAAAAAAATGGCACAGAAAATAATTATTGATCAAAACAAAGAAATAGCCACGTTTGTAGCATGGAGTACAAAATTAAAATAAACAATGGAAACGACTATAAACGAAATAGCGGTAGAACGAAATGGAGCGGAAAGAGTGATAGATGCTACTATGGTGTATGTAAATCTTCCTCATTTTATAAAGCAAATAAGAGAGGAAGATACTTGGCATAAAAATGACAGAAATGCCATTACACTTTTAAAAACAAATTTTTTACGTATTGTACTTATAGCATTGCATAAAGGTGCCATACTAAAAAAGCATAGCGTACCACAAATGCTGTGTGTGCATGTACTAGAAGGTAAAATGCAATTTACAACCGATGTGCAAACGGTGGAATTGAAGAGTGGGGATATGATAAGCTTATACGAAGGTATAGAACATACGGTGGTTGCTACAGAAGAAACGGTTTTTTTATTAACACTTACTGGTACAAATCATAATTAACAATTAAATTATCACAAGGATTGTCAACCGAAATTAACATTTACTATTGATTATTTTAAAATGAATGGTTGACAAGCCTTGTGATAATTTAAAACATACATCATGAAAAAAAACATTTATTACATCTTCATTTTAATTATTACGTTTAATTATTCTTGCAGCAGCACTACACAAATAAAAAGTAGCTGGGGCGAAGCGGAAAAAGAAGTAGCCATTGGTAAACTTAACAAAGTATTGGTAGTGGCATTGTTTAAAAACGAAACAAGTAATAGAAATGCTGAAGACCAAATGGTAAAATACCTTCAGGGAAAAGGCGTGGTATCGTACGATTATTTTAATGCAAATTTTAATAGGAAAGATGCTTTTGCCATTAGAGAAAAAATAAATACAGATGGTTTTGATGGCGCTGTTACCATGCGTTTAATTGATGTGGACAAAGAAGTGACCTATGTACCCGGCAATATTTCTACTTACCCAAAATACTTTTATTCTTTTAGCGATTATTATTTTAGAAGTTACAATTATTATCAAACCCCGGGCAATTATGTAAGCACAAAAACTTATACAGTAGAAACAAATGTATATTCTATAAAAGAAAATAAAATAATATGGACAGGACTTACAGAAACCACTAACCCAAATGGTGTAGAAAAAATGACGGCTGAAATATCAAAAGTTATTTACAACAAAATGAAGAAGCAGGGTTTTATTAGCAAATAAAATTATTTAATCAATTATAAACAAACATAAACATGAAAAATGTAATCTTAATTATCGCCATTTTATTTGCATCTGTAAATACTTCTTTAGCGCAAGTAAAACAAAATAGTTCTCACAAAGAGCATCACCCAAACAATAGAGCAAAAAAATACACTTGCCCTATGCACCCAGAAGTAGTAAGAAATAGACCAGGCAAATGCCCAATTTGTGGTATGCGCTTGGTAAAAATGAAGCATAAAAACATGGGTAAGAAAATGGGCAAAATGGATATGTAAATTTTTGCTTAAAAGTTTAACCCTCGGGGGGATTAAACAATAAGCATTGCAAAAACAGAAAAGAATAAAAGGTTAATACCCTTTTGTTCTTTTTTTATAACCAAAATCTGTGAATTGTACAACATATTGAAAATAAATACTAGGTAAGTTTTTTAATAGACTAACTTCAACAAATATTAAATAGATTTAAAACCAACCAAAGCATGGATATTGTAGAGTTAGAAAAAGAAAAAGCACATATTGTTGTAAAAATAATAGAATATATACCCAATGCGGTAGTAAGCAAAACGATTATAAAAAAATTAACTGGCAATGTTACCGCTTCATCGTTTGATGCTGGAGAGGAGTTGGCTGAAAAAACTTCTCCATTTGATAATTATATACAAATAATTGACGGTGCTGCAGATATAACCATCAATAATAAAATGCACCACTTAACATTGGGCGAGGGCATAATCATTCCTGCAAATGCATCGCATGTGTTTAATGCAAAAGAGCAGTTTAAAATGATATCTACCATAATAAAAAGTGGGTACGAAGATTGATTTTTTGATTAATTTTACAGTATCCAACATTTCTTTTCTATATCCTACTACAAAAATTTTATATAACTAAAGCTATTGCTATTATTTATAAATTAAGTAAGTTGAATAAATGAAACTCTACATTAAAAACATGGTAAGCATACGCTGCAAAATGTTGGTGAAAGAAGAGTTGCAAAAACTTGACTTACACTTTACCAATGTAAACCTAGGTGAGGTCACCATCATGGAAAACATTACTGATCCTCAGCGAGGATCATTTAAAAATGCTTTACATATGGCTGGTTTAGAGTTGATGGATGATAAGCGTGCTATGCTTATTGAAAAAATAAAAAACGTAGTGATAGAAATGATACACTATGCAGATGATTTACCAAAAACAAATTTTTCTGATTACTTGGCAGAAAAATTAGATTATGATTACACCTATCTTTCCAATCTTTTTTCTGAAACCCAAGCCACCACCATAGAGCATTTTATTATTGTGCACAAAATAGAAAAAGTAAAAGAACTCATAACCTACGACGAACTTAACCTTACCGAAATAGCCTACAAGCTTCATTACAGCAGCGTTGCGCACCTCTCCCACCAATTTAAAAAAATTACAGGCTTAACACCTTCGTTTTTTAAAAATCTAAAAAATAAGAAACGCATTACTATAGATAATCTGTAAATTATGCAACATTTTTCTTTTATAATGTAACGATTGCTATTATTAAAAGTTGACCTTTATGTTGTTGAAAAAATTATTTTACTCATTAAAATCGTATTATGAATAGCACAGCACTTGTAGGAAATTGGCAGGAGCAGAAAGGCAAACTGAAACAAAAATTTGCAATATTAACAGACAATGATGTATTGCTTATTGTAGGTAAAAAAGAAGAAATGATGGGCAAGCTTCAAATAAAATTAGGTAAAACAAAAGAAGAATTACATAAACTCATTTCGGCATTATAATTCTTTCAAAGGGGGGTCTTTGAAAACCGTTTAGTGGACAGTTTCTGCTAAGCGGTTTCTTAGTTTATAAGAAATTTGCATGGAGAAAAGATTGTCCCACACTTGTACACCTATGGATGAAGGAACACTAAGACACACAAAGAATAAGTTTAATGCGCTTTGTGAACTTAGTGCAAAAGCATTATCGTTTTTAAAGTATAAAAAAAATAAGAACCTCGAACTAAACAAACCTTGAACTTTCAACCTTTAACTTTGAACTACTTCCTTTGAAAATACATATAAAATACATGGTAAGTGCTCGATGCAAAATGGTTGTAAAAGATGCATTGAAAGCAATGGGGCTACACTTTGTAATGGTGGAGCTTGGTGAGGTGGACATTATGGAAAACATTACCACTGCACAAAGAGCACAATTATGTTTAGAATTAAAAGATGCAGGGCTAGAGCTTATGGAAGATAAACGAGCCATTTTATTAGAAAAAATAAAGCTTGCTATTATAGATATTGTACACCATAGAGAAGAAGATACAAAACTAAATTTTTCGCATTATTTAAGTGAAAAATTAGACTATGATTACACCCATTTGGCCAATATTTTTTCTGAAGCAAGCGGTACTACCATAGAGCAATATATGATAGCTCAAAAAATAGAACGTATAAAAGAACTCATAACATACGGCGAACTAAATATTACAGAAATAGCTTGGAAAATGAACTATAGTAGTGTAGCACATTTAAGCAATCAATTTAAAAAAGTAACTGGACTTTCTCCATCGCATTTTAGAAACTTAAAAATTAAGAAAAGAAACATGATAGAAGAAATATAACCATTTAACAAAATAAATTATTAAAAATAATAAATAAAAGTGCCATACCATAAAATTTTAGAAGAAAAAAATGTTTACAATGCCTTTATGCAATCGCCAGTGGCAATTGGCATATTAAGAGGTAATGACTATTTAATTGAATTTGCGAATGTTTTTTATTTAAGCATATTAGGGCGAGATGATAGTATTATTGGTAAATCTCTTTTTTCTATTTTTCCTGAATTAAAAAATCAAGGATTAAAAGAATTTATGGATAAAGTGGTAAAGAATAAAGTAGCACAACATGTAAGGGAACATGAATTTACGCTTATTCGAAATGGAGTGAAGAATCAATGTTTTTTTAATATCGATTATCAACCATTAAAAGAAAATGATGGAACAATATCGGGTTTAATAGTCATTTTTACAGAAGTAACAGAAGATGTTATACTAAAAAGAAGAAACGTCTATACTCAGAATAAATTAATAGAAGCACTGCGTATTGCCAATACAGAACTAACTCACCAAGCAAGTGAAAAAGGTAAACGGGCAGATGAATTAGTAATTGCAAATGAAGAATTAGATTTTCAAACTATAGAAAAGAAAAATAGAGCAGCTGAATTAGTAATTGCAAATGCAGAACTTGATTTTCAAAATACAGAGAAAAAGAATAGAGCAGATGAATTAGTAATTGCAAATGCTGAACTTGATTTTCAAAACACAGAGAAACAACATAGAGCAGATGAATTGGTAATTGCAAATGCGGAGCTTGATTTTCAAAATACAGAAAAACAACTTAGGGCAGATGAATTGGTAATTGCAAACGAAGAACTAGATTTTCAAACTATAGAAAAGAAAAATAGAGCAGATGAATTAGTGATTGCAAATGTAGAACTTGATTTTCAAAATACAGAGAAAAAAAATAGGGCTGCAGAATTAGTAATTGCAAATAAAGAGTTACTTTTTCAAATAGATGAAAAAGAAAAAAGAGCAGCAGAATTAGTGATTGCTAACTATGCTAGAAGCCTAATAGAAGCGTCGCTAGACCCACTGATAACTATTAATACAGCCGGAGAAATAACAGATATGAACGAGGCAATGGTTGATGCCACAGATGTAGCTAGAGCAACTTTAAAAAACAGTAGTTTTTTTAAATATTTTACCGATACCAAAAAAGCAAAGCAGGTATATGAAGATGTATTTGCAAATGGATTTATTATTCAGCATCCATTAACATTGAAAGATGGGAAATTGAAAGATTTTTTGTTTAATGGATCTGTTTATAAAGATGGTGATGGATATATACAAGGAGCAGTGCTAGTGGGCAGAGATATAACCGAACAAAAACGAATAGAAAAAGAATTAATAGATGCGAAAGTAGTAGCAGAACTTGCCACCACTATTGCAGAAGATGAAAAAATAAAAGCTGAAACAGCTGCACATATTGCAGAAAATGCAACAAAGGCAAAGCAGCAATTTTTGAGCAACATGAGCCACGAAATACGTACACCCATGAATGCCATTATTGGGTTTACCAGAGTAGTTTTAAAAACAGAACTTACTGCAAAACAAAAAGAATATTTAACCGCCATAAAAATGAGTGGCGATGCGCTTATTGTGCTAATTAACGATATATTAGATTTGGCAAAAGTAGATGCAGGCAAAATGATATTTGAAAAAATACCTTTTAAATTAGCCTTATCGGTAGATGCTATGCTACATATATTTGATACCAAAATTCAAGAAAAAAATTTAGAATTGGTAGTAGATTTTGATAAAAATATACCAAAAGTTTTATTGGGCGACCCTGTAAGGCTTCACCAAATTATTTTAAACTTAGTAAGTAATGCTTTAAAATTTACATCGCAAGGAATGATAACTGTGGTTGTAAAAATGCTAAGAGAAGACGATGAAAAAGTAACGATTGAGTTTTCGATTGCAGATACTGGCATTGGCATAGCTACAGAAAAAGTGGGGAGAATATTCGAAAACTTTCAGCAAGCAACAAGTGGCACATCTAGGTTATATGGAGGCACTGGCTTAGGTTTGGCTATTGTAAAAGAATTGGTAGAATTGCAAGGTGGTAACATTGCAGTAAAAAGTGTTTTAGACGAAGGCTCTACCTTTAGCTTTATTTTAAATTTTACAAAATCGGATTCGGATGAAATTTTAGAAACAGAAATTATAGAATTAGATACTGATATTAAAGATATAAAAATATTGGTAGTGGAAGATATGGCACTAAATCAATTACTGATGAAAACGCTGTTAGACGATTTTGGTTTTGAAAGTGATATTACATCTAACGGAAAATTAGCAATAGAAAAGCTTGCCACAAAAAAATACGACTTAATTTTAATGGATTTGCAAATGCCCGAAATGAATGGGTTTGAAGCAACAGATTATATTCGTAATACTTTAAAATCTACCATTCCGATTGTTGCATTAACAGCAGATGTAACTACAGTAGATGTAGCTAAATGCAAAGCTGTAGGCATGAACGATTATATAGCAAAACCTGTAGATGAACGGTTGTTGTACAGCAAAATTGTAAGCTTATTAAAAAAACCTGTAGTAATTGTAAGTAAAGAATTGTTGATAGAAGCCATTGAAGAACAGAAAATAATAAAGTGCATAGATTTAAAATATTTAAATACAAGAACAAAATCTAACCCTACATTAATGATGGAGATGATTTCTATTTACATGGAGCAGACGCCACCGCTCATCAATTTAATGACAAAAAGTTTTGCAGAAAAAGATTGGGGGAACTTAGATGCAGCAGTGCATAAAATGATTCCATCGTTTGCTATTATGGGTATGCACAAAGACTATGAAGCTATGGCAAAAAAAATACAACGATATGCAGTAGCAAAACAAGAGGAAGAGGATATGCCTAATTTAGTAACCGAACTAGAAAAAATATTGAATCAATCTTGTAAAGAATTAGAAATAGAATTTAACCTAATGAAAAATATAAATATATGAACAACGATCAAAAAATAAAAATCTTTTTAGTAGATGATGATGCTGTTTTTTTAAAAAATTTAGAAATAGAATTTTTAGACCATGCAGATATCAACATAGAAACATATGCAACTGGAGAGCTGTGTATTAAAAATTTAGGCAAAAAACCTGATGTAATTATTTTAGATTATCACCTAGATGGGATAGATACTAAAGCAATGAATGGTATTGCAACCTTAGATAAAATAAAAGCTTACAATGAAGTAACGGCTGTTATTATGCTATCATCGCAGGATAGTATAGATGTAGCAGTGAAATGTATGCACCACAAAGCTTATGATTATGTAATAAAGAGTGAAACAGCATTTTTAAGATTGAAAAAAAATATTAATTCAATATTAAAATACCAAAAACTGGAGAAAACATTGGATTGGTATATGGAGCGGATGTAGGAAAAAGTTGAAGGTTCAAAAGCAAATATTCAATAATCAATTTTCAATATTCAAGTTTGTTAATGCGATGTTTATTAGTTAATGGAAGCTTTGCTTATTGGTTGAATATTTTTTAAAAACCGCTGTTTAACGTTTGAATTTAACATTGTCAGCCTGTGGTACTCATAAAATAAATTTTAAGCTCTTTGCAAATGACATAAATAAAAAGTTTTCCGCAGCTTCGCTGCGAAAAATACGGTTTGCCACAAAGGCGCAAAGGCACGAACCTGCCTGCCGGAAGCAGGGTAGAAAAAATGCTTCCCATTTTTCCTTCGTGTCTTCGAGACTTAGTGGCCAAAATTAATTTTTGTAAAAATTTGTTTTATAGCCTTTTAGCAAACATGTAATTAGCAGCTTGTCGAAGGCGGTGCTTCTGAAGATTATAGGCCTTTTTATCGGCGAACGACTACACTAAAAAAACCACGGCTTATAAAAATGTATTTTAACCTCGTGTTTTTAAATAGATAAAAATGAAAACAATTTTGTTAATAGAAGATAACAATTATATTCTTGAGAATTTAACAGAGCTTTTAAATTTAGAAGGTTTTGAAATACTAGCTGCAAACTGCGGAAAAGATGGTGTAGAACTTGCAAAAAAAAGCCACCCAGATTTGATTTTATGCGATGTGATGATGTATGAAATGAATGGGCACGAAGTTTTGCAAGAACTATTAAATTGTGCTATTACAAGAAATATCCCATTTATATTTAGCACTTCCTGCTCCGAAAAAATAGATAAGATTGAATCGCTTGCACTAGGGGCAGACGATTATATTGTAAAGCCGTACGAAATGGAAAAGCTTTTAGTACTTATAAATTTTTGGCTAAATAAAGGAAGCAAAAACAACACTTAGCCTCTATTGTATTTATCTCTTATAAAAAATAGCTCCCATTTACCGGGGTTTAAACATTAAGTGCAATACATGGCGATAACTTTCATTAATTGTTTGTACAATCGCTTATTTTAAAAAAAATTTTAGTTTTTACACTGTCTAACATAAGTATGAAAAATAAAAATCTGTGAATGATACAATTTTTTTTAGCAATTGTATAATAACCAACACATGCAACATTTATAATTTTGTACTAATCAATTCAGCATACCTAAAAAATAAAATTATGGAAAAGCTTTTACTATTAATCATTACAACATCATCGGCATTTTTTGCCCATGCACAATACCCAACCACAGTAGTACCCGCAAGCAACTGTGTGGTTTTTAGACCCTTTACTACTTCCGACGAAGGATTTAGTTCGCCTAGTATTTATTCAGATGCAAATGATGTATCGTTTAACTGGAATTCTATTTTAGGAGAAGAAATAGAAAGTAGTGGTTTGGGTACAAGAACCGCTAGTCTTATTTCTCCTATTTACACAAATCCAGACCCTGGTCAAATAACACTTGGTTTTAAATATGCTGCGCCAACTGGTACGGAGTATAGAGTGAGGATAATATCAGGCATAATTAATCCGCCATTAGAAATGTTGGCAACTACAGCTAACGGCCCTGTTTATACTCCTTTGCCAAATAATGCTGGTAATATTTGCATAACAATGATCGATTTAGATTTGACAGCAGGCAGACCAATTCGTATAGAAGTAACATTTAGGGTAAAAGGTCATACAGGCCAAAATATTATGTTTGATGACTTAGCGTTGACGGTACAAGGTGGTCCGCTACCTGTAACATTTTCAGGCTTTGTAGCTCGTAAAAATATTGATGAAACCTTACAATTATTATGGAATGTAGGCGAAGAGGTAAATGTGAAAGGGTATTATGTAGAAGTAAGTACTAATGGAAATACTTTTACAAATGCAGGGTATGTAGCTGCTAATGGCAAATATATTTATACGTTGAATTACGTTGATAAATTAAATCAAACAACCTATTTTAGAATAAGAAATATTGATTTTGATGGCAGAAGTAAATATACCCCGCTTATAAAAGTATATGCCAAAGATAAAACAGTAGCACAAATAGAAATTTATCCAACACCTGCTACAGATGTGGTAACATTACAACACAATAAGTCTGCTGAAAAAGCTACCATTACTTTATACACTACAGATGGTAAAGTAATCTTACAAAAATTTCCACAGCTAAATACTTTTCAAACACAAATAAATATTGGCAAATTACCTGGCGGTATGTATTTGGTAAAGTATGATGATGGTACAGGAAATATACAAAGCAAAACATTGTACAAAAATTAAATTTGTTTTTAGGTTTTAATAGGGTAAAGGTTGCTGCAATAACATGTGGCGACCTTTTATTATAAAGCAATAAAAGGGAACAAAGTTTATCTGTGAATATTGAAACAAATAGCCACAATTGTATAACAGTTTACAAAATAGAAAGTAGGAATTTTGTTATATAAATTTAACCATAAAAAAAATAAAAATGGACAACGAAAAAACAATTGATGTTTTAAATTCTATCATACAAATAAACAACGATAGAATAGAAGGTTACGAAACAGCATCTAAAGAAACAGAAGATGCAGAATTAAAAAACCTGTTTGCAAGCTTTATTGATAGCAGTGAGCAGTGCAAAAACGACCTAGAAGAAGAAGTAAAAAAACTAGGTGGCGAACCAACAGAATCTACTAGAACTACTGGAAAATTTTTTAGAGTATGGATGGATGTAAAAGCTACACTTACAAGCAACGACAGCAAAGCCATTTTAAACTCTTGTGAGTATGGCGAAAATGCAGCACAAGATGCATATGTAAGTGTACTTACAGACGAGTTAGAAAACTTAACAGCTGAGCAACAAACAATGCTAGCTGAACAAAAGAAACAATTACAAGCAGATAATAATAAAATAATAACCCTACGAGACTCAATGGTAGAAAGCAAGTGATTGCAATATCAATGCTTTCATGCGGAAAAGATTAAAATCTTTTCCGCTATTTTATTTGATACCAAAACTATTTTATCATGTCAAAAAAAAAGATATCGCCTATTTATAAATTAATTATTGCTATAGTTATTTGCGAAGCTGTTGGCATTTTAAGTGTACTACTATCTAATACAAATAATAATAAATGGTTTAAAACATTGGCCAAACCATCTTGGAATCCGCCTGCTTATCTCTTTGGTCCTGTATGGACAATACTATACCTACTTATGGGTATTGCACTATGGCTTATTTGGAAAAGCGATGCGCCTTACCTAAAAAAATCAAATGCCATTTGTATTTTCTTTTTTCAATTGTTTTTTAATTTTTGTTGGTCCATTTTATTTTTTAGGTTTCACTCTCCCCTACTGGCATTAATAAATATAGTAATTATGGTGATAACCATAACGGCCACTATGTTTTGCTTTGCTACTATAAATCGCAAAGCTTCTTGGCTACTTGTACCATATATTATGTGGGTAAGTTTTGCCACGTTATTAAATTTTACGATTTGGGTAATGAACTAAAATAATATGCTATGCAAATAATAATAAAAGATATTGGAAAATTATTAAAACAAACTTTTGCAGAATGGAGTAAAAAAGATCCATTTAGAGAAAGTGCCATCATTGCATATTATGCTATTTTCAGTATTCCGGGTTTGCTTTTATTAATCATTTCTATTACAGGATATTTTTTTGGAAAAGATGTAGTAAATCAAAATATTATTGAGCAGGTAGCTATTACAATGGGCGCTGATACTGCATTACAGGTAAAAGATATGCTGATGAATGCAAGTCACGCAAAATCTACAACATTTGGCACCATCATAGGTATTATTATTTTGTTAGTAGGTGCAACGGGAGTATTTGTAGAGCTACAAAAAACATTAAATAGTATTTGGCAAGTAAAAGTTGTAGCAAAAAAAGGAATTTTACTCATTTTAAAAGCAAGATTATTTTCCTTTGGATTAATATTTGCCATTGCATTTTTATTATTGATATCATTGGTAGTTTCAGCTGCGTTAGCAGCAATGAGCAACTGGATAAAAGCAGATACTTCAAAAGTGGGATTGGTATTTTTTCATGTACTTAATTTTATATTTTCACTGGCGGTTATCTCTACACTATTTGCATTAATGTTTAAAATATTACCAGATGCCAAAATAAAATGGAAACACGTTTGGCTTGGCTCCCTTGTAACAGGATTATTATTTACGATCGGAAAAACAGGATTAGCATTTTATTTTGGCACAGCTGAGCCTACATCAGTATATGGTGCAGCAGGCTCTATAGTGCTTATTTTATTGTGGGTATCTTACTCCTCTATGATACTATTTTTTGGAGCAGAGTTTACAGCTGCTTATGCAAAAATGTACTCGGGCAAAGTGCCACCAACAGATATAGCTAAAACTGTTGCACCTATTACAAATTATACTGAACCTACTAAATAAAATAACTATGAAAAACATATATAGCCATACCGAAAAGATTTTCGAAAAACTAACCAGTAGCATTACTAGCATTTTAGGCAACTCCATTACATTTATACTTGCACTCATTATGGTTATATTTTGGTGGAGCAATGATGTAATTAATAAAGAAAGTAGTCATCAAATAATTGGTGATATAATTTTTGGAACCACTTTTTTAAGTTTATTTGTTATACAGAAATCATTTAATAAGTTTTCGGCCTTGCTACATTTAAAAATAAATGAACTTATTACATCGCATGAGCCAGCAAGCAATGCAGTTATAAATGCTGAGGTAAAAACAGAAAAAGAAATTACCGAACTTGCAAAAGAATATTCAGATTTAGCTGAGCAAGCCGTAGAAAATGAGGGCACAAAAGTAAAATCGTAGTAGCGTTTTTAAAAACATTTATATCGTAATAATTTTACTAAAACCAAGAATTATACAATTTAAATAAACAATTATATAAGAAGCCTCATTACTTAAAATGCATCTTTGCTTTGTAATAATTCAATTACAATATAAATAAACATTATGAAAAAGATTATTCTATTTCTTTTTATTGCCACAAGTGTAACTACTACTATTACAGCGCAAACTAAAGATGTAAAAGTTGAACAAAAAGTATTAAAAAACACCATTAAAGATAAAAAAGAAGATAGAAAAGAGATTGGAAAAGATGCCGCTCATTTAAGATTAAAATCTGCATGGAAAGGGCATAAAGAAGTAAGGCAACATCGTAAAAGTGCCAATGCACAAAAAAGGATCTTAAAAGCCAAGGGAGTAAAGCATCCAAAAATGAAAGCAAAAGAACAAATAGAAGCTGAGGGAAAATAAATAATTATATACCTACATAAAAAATGCCTTCGTTTTGTATGTAGGCATTTTTTGTGCAGAAATATCTTATAGCAATTCATTAATTAAAATTGTTTGCCTAATAATTTAATAATAAAATCTGTGAATGATGTAAGTTTTAAGTATAGTTATGTAACAGTTAAAGATCAAAATTAACTCACCTTTACAATAGAAATTAGTAACCATTTTCATTAGTAATAATTTATTAATTGAAAGCCATTTTTTAAAAATATAAAAAAATATTATGAACCTAAAAAACTTTTTACAAGTCACATTTATCATTTGTTCTCTTGCCATACTATCAGATACTAATGTGTATGCTTCTAAGCAAGCGACTAAAGTGGGGAATATAATTATTAAAAATGAAGAACCATCTGCACGTGCAAAGGCGCTAATAATTCGGCTATTTGAAATAAAAAATATGGATAAAGCCACATTAACAAGTTCAGAAAAAAAAACATTAAGAAAAGAGCTCAGAGGAATGAAAAAAGAAA
>JAYSOC010000139.1:0-2083 GCA_043723285.1 Ferruginibacter sp.
CTTGTCTTTCGAACTTCAGACCCTCTAAAAGAATGGGATGGTCTTTATAAGGGTGCCTCTTTTTCTACCAATACTTTTGTTTGGCAATGCGTTTATCAATTAGAAGGTAATACACCTGTCTACCAGAAAGGCGCAGTATTATTGATACGTTAAAACACAACTCAAAATATTCTATTAGAATATGCTTATCAAAGAAATTTCCTCTTGGCCGGTTGGTATGTAGCATTGGCAATGTGCCAAGCGTACCAACAACACAGCCCGAAGCTCACACCCATTATAACAGCAGTAACATTAAAACCGAGTTTTCGTACTAGCGGGGTCTCCCCTAATCCACGCAAATAAACAAATTGACTGTATCGCAACAAGGGCGAAGAATAAGTTTTGCATCACAACTCTCCGGTCTTTAGGGCAAGCGAAACACAACTATATCACAATTTGCCGAACCTCTATTGTCAAAATACCAATCGGTTGTACCATTAATCGTGCCCATGAGATCGTTACAATAAAAATAAAGTATCCAATCTGTTTTACCATTATTTGCAAATGCGTATTTTCCTTCAGGCAAGCTTGCATCGACATTACGTTGATAACATACATATTTACCATCTCCCGTTAATGAGACAAGTTGAGCTCTATTAGCATCATATATATACTGATTCTTATGCTCAAAAGGAAATCCTTCTAATGGGCGAGGATATTCTCCAGGCTTCTGAGCATTTATATTGTCTGTCCATCCGTTATTATATGCTCGGAGAAAATAAAATCCATAGCCTATTTTTACACTTACTGGTTGGGGAAAACCTTTTTTGGGATGAAGACCTGCGGCAAAGTTTGCTTGAAGTACACTAAAAGTTGAAAAATCCCTTGTTTCAATATTCGAGTCAATTCCTCTAAACGGAAGATCAATCTTTACAGGAGCAAGCAGTTTGGGTTTGTGGGTGGCCATTGTATGTTTTTTTAAAAATGAAAAATGATTAGGTAGTCTTAGCACAATTTTATGTAATTAAATCGAAAACTGCAAGTATAACCTTCAAACCTACTGGCGCCAGTCTTCTGTCGTAGGCAGGCAACTGGTGTCTTAGCCTTTGTTGGTATGCAGTGTTGCCAATGCGCCAAGCGTACTAACAACACAGCCCGAAGCCCACTCCCCCATATGAGCACTCACATTAAAACCGTGTGTCTTTAATTTTGTTAAAGCTTTCGTTTTAATTGCCCAAACATTTTTAAAACAATATTGTAAATTGCTATATTTGTTTTGCAATACCAAGGTTTAGTATCCAGCCTCGGCAAACGCACAAATGTGCAGTACACACTTTTCTGGCTGAATGAAAAATTCAAAAAAATAAAAATCATTTCAACATGGAAAAGAAAGACGCTATAAAAATATTTGACAATAAAAAAGTAAGGGCACTTTGGGATGAAGAGCATGAACAATGGTATATTGCTATTGTAGATGTAATAGATGCTCTGACTGATAGCCCTAATCCTCAGGTATACTGGCGGGTATTAAAAAAAAGATTGAAGGCTGAAGGAAATGAAACCGTTACAAATTGTAACGGTTTGAAAATGCTGGCTGCTGATGGCAAAATGCGGATGACGGATGTTGCTGATACCGAACAACTCTTCCGCCTTATACAATCCATCCCCTCACCAAAGGCAGAGCCATTTAAATTATGGCTGGCAAAAATTGCAGCCGAAAGATTGGATGAAATGCAAGACCCCGAACTTACTATTGACAGGGCAATGGAGCAATACCTGCAATTAGGCTATTCTGAAAGCTGGATAAACCAACGCCTGAAGAGTATTGAGATACGAAAAGAATTAACTGATGAATGGAGAAAAAGAGGATTAAAAGAAGGTGTTCAGTTTGCAACTCTTACTGATATTATTACCAAAGAATGGTCCGAAAAAACAACTAAAGAATACAAAATACTAAAAGGTTTAAAAAAGGAAAACCTGAGAGATAATATGACGAACACCGAATTGATATTAAATATGCTGGCAGAAGCATCTACTAAAGATATTTCGGTAGCAGTAAACCCTAAAGGATTTGAAGAAAGTAAAAAAATTGCAAAGCAAGGTG
>JAYSOC010000140.1:0-5152 GCA_043723285.1 Ferruginibacter sp.
CCTCTAATTGTAGGTTTACCACCCATCAATCCTGGTATAATCGTTATTCTTTTTAATAATTCTTTTTCCATAAAATTATCATTTGTGTAAAGTTACAATATAGCTTCTACTTCAAAAAACAATTTATTGCTATTAAATATTAGGCTTAGGATGATATATCTTAAACGTTTTCTTTATTATAGATACAATAGTTGTAGCTAATATTGCGCCTAATGTAGCCATAAAAATATCTTTTTGTGCATCCCAAATATCGCCTTGTGTACCTAAATATGCATCACCTTGTGCAGGAAAAAACACATCGGCCACTGCCCATTCTATTAGCTCATAAAATCCACTTATAGATAATGTAATTTCAATTGGTAATGCCCACCCAACCCATGTAGGAAATTTAAAATAATTTAAAAACAATTCTCGCATAGGGTAGGCTAGTAAAAAGCCAAAGGAAAAATGCACAATTCTATCGTAAAAATTTCTTTTGGAATGAAACACATCTTGCAACCAAAAGCCAAAAGGGTTTTCGGCATACGTATATTTTGCACCATACACATGCAAGCACAAATAAATGCAAATAAGCAAATAACTAATATCGCTAAATTTTTGTTTTTTGTACGAAAAAATTAATAAGCCAAGGAAAAGAAACACTAGTGTATTTTCCATTATCCAATTCTTCATATCGGTAGTGCCAATAAGTGTATTAAGCCAAACAGAAAAAAAGATTACACAAAGAGAAATAAGCCATTTGTTTTTTAGAAACGGGGTTCTGTAAGTAGAAATTGCATTGGAGAATGCCATAAAAATAATATTTTAGTTTTGGGGAGATTGCGAATCTCGTATATTTTTCTGTACCGCTACAGCACCAAATATAGCCAAAACAAAAGCAAACGCATAAAACCCTTTTTCGCTTGGTAGCATACTTGCGTTAAATAATCCTACTGCCAATAATACAATGCAGAGTATAACGGCAAACCAACTTAAGCCATAATAAATTTCTGTAACGGCTATGCCTTCCAATTTATCTCTCACTGCTTTTTGTACAGATACTGCGGAGAATAATCCAAACATAACAACTGTAAAATAATAACCTTTTTCGTTCAGCAACATATCGGACCGCCATAAGCCAATAAAATACCCAATCATACCAATGCCCATAGCTGTCCACGATGCTGCAATAAATGCGTTAGATGGTTTTTGTAACATACAATTTAGTTTTGGTTAAAAAATGAAAGACCAAATGTAGAGGGATTGGAATAACAAAATTCTTAATGGTATGCTAAATAACATTTCGTTTTTTATTCTTTATTTGCCATTTTTATTTAAGTCTTTCAAATTATCCAGCAACCTGCTGGACAATTTAAAACCTACATTTTTTTGCAAAATTGGAATTTATAATTTGCGAACAAGCTGTTCGTAAATTGAGATGTTTACAAAAAATAAATAAACCTTGTAGTATTGTTGAACAAAGATTTAATGATGAAAGGCTGCGGGATAGAAGCGAAAATCCTTTTTTTGAGGAACGAAAAAAAAGATTGTAGCGTATATCCCGTTCAAATGTTGATTATTGAATGCAGCCCACAGCCCCAAAAATAAAACGCAATAAAAAAGGCTTCCTTTTTAGGAAGCCTTTAAAAAATATTAAAACTGTTTTATTATTTTATCAATCCTGCAAAATGATGTACTGTACGCACCAATTGCGATACATAACTCATTTCATTATCGTACCAACTTACGGTTTTTACCAATTGCTTTTCGCCGATGGTTTGTACTTTTGTTTGCGTAGCATCAAATAAAGAACCGAAAGAAATTCCGATAACATCGCTGCTTACAATTTCATCTTCGTTGTAGCCAAAGCTTTCGTTGCTTGCGGCTTTCATGGCTGCGTTTACTTCATCAGCCGTTACTGTTTTTTCTAAGATAGAATACAACTCTGTTACCGAACCTGTAATTACTGGTACTCTTTGTGCACCACCATCTAGTTTTCCTTTTAGCTCTGGCAATACCAAGCCTATTGCTTTTGCGGCACCAGTACTATTTGGTACAATGTTAGCTGCTGCTGCTCTTCCTCTTCTCAAATCATTTTTTGCATGAGGAGCATCTAATGTATTTTGATCGTTTGTATATGCATGTATCGTACTCATGATGCCTGTAACGATGGTAAAATTATCGTTCAATGTTTTTGCCATTGGTGCCAAACAATTTGTTGTGCAACTTGCGCAACTAATTATTGTTTCTGTACCATCGAGTATTGCATGGTTTACATTAAATACAACTGTTTTTAAATCGCCAGTAGCTGGTGCAGATATTACCACTCTTTTTGCGCCGGCAGTAATATGTGCTTTTGCTTTTTCAGCATCTGTAAAAAAACCAGTGCTTTCTATTACTACATCTACATTATGCGCACCCCAAGGAATTTGTGCTGGGTCTTTTTGTGCATATACTTTTACTTCGTGTCCGTTTACTACAATAGCATTTTCGGTAGAAGTTACTTTTTGTTCAAAACGCCCTTGTGCACTATCATACTTTAATAAATGAGCCAAGGTTGCAGGGCTCGTAAGATCGTTTATGGCTACTACATCTATTCCTTCCATATTGTGTATTTGACGAAACACCAAACGACCAATTCTTCCAAAACCATTGATGGCAACTTTTACTGAACTCATTTTTGTAGATTTTAATAATTACGAATAATTTTTGAAGTGCAAAATTACAATTTGTTGAGCATTTGTAATCCATTTATTTTGTTTTTAATCCGATTGTAAGTTGTAAATACCATTTACATAAAAAGAAATGTAGGTAGATGTAATTTTTTCATACTTTTAGCCTCTAATCTTAAAACAAACAAATATGAAACGTTCAGGTATTATTATTTTAGTTGTGGTTGGAATTCTTGCATTATGGGCAATATCAGGCAGAAACGGTATGGCTACAGCACAAAACGATATTAATGGCTTGTGGGGTAAAGTGCAAACACAGTATAACCGTAAAGCTAAATTGTATGAAAATGTAGTGAGTACAATAAAAGGTGCTGCTAGAAATGAGGATACTACACTTATTAAAATAGTACAAATGAGATCTCGTGTGCCTGAAATAAACCCAAACTCTACGCCTGAGCAAGTAGCAGCAGCTGATAAACAATTAAGTGCTGTGGGTAGGGCCGCTTTAAATGTAAATATTGAAGCTTACCCTACATTACAAGCTACTGGTTTGTACAAAGATTTGCAAGCACAAATTGAAGGAACAGAAAATAGAGTAACAGTTGCTTTAGGAGACTGGAATGATGGTATTACTGCATACAATAATAAAGTAATTAGATTCCCTGGTAATATACTTGCAGGTTTATTTGGGTATTCGAAAATGAAAAACTACGAAGCAGAGAAAGGTGCAGAAGATACAAAAGTTGATTTTAGTAAGTAATAATAATTTAAAACTATTGTGGGTATATTTTCTTTATTCAAAAAAGCTCCTTTCTTTTCCGAAGAGGAAAAACTTCGTATTGTGAATGCTATTAGAAAAGCTGAGCTACATACAAGTGGAGAGATACGTGTATATGTAGAAAGCAAAAATAGCTATGTAGATCCCATGGATAGAGCTGCTGAGGTTTTTTATAATCTAAAAATGGACAAGACAGATTGCCGAAATGCAGTGCTTCTTTACATAGCCATGGTTCATAAGGAGCTAGTATTATTTGGCGATGAAGGAATATACAACCAAGTTGGGGAACTATTTTGGAGCAATGCAGTAAAGCAAATGATTAGTCAGTTTGAAGTTGAGCATATTTGCGATGGAATTGTAAAATGTATTCATACTATAGGTGATACGCTTCAAGAAAAATTTCCTTACAACGCAGTTACAGATAAAAACGAATTGCCCGATGATATTGTTTTTGGAAAATAAAGAACATATTTTCTGCATTTAAAACAAATAATGAAAAAAGTACTCCTTTCTTTTATAGCTTTATTTTTAGGTATAGTTGTTTTTTGTCAAACAAATTTTGATATTCAAAAACTACTTTCTCAAAAGCCTACTCAACAAAAATTAGTAAATGACTTTGCTGGCATACTTACAATAGAACAGCAAGGGGCACTTGAGCAAAAATTAATTGATTTAGACAATAATACATCTACACAAATAGCTATTGTAATAGTGCCTAAATTGGGAGGAAATGATATTGCTGATTTTAACCAAAAATTATTAAGGGCATGGGGTGTAGGCGGAAAGAAAAATAACAATGGTGTTGTATTATTGATATCAGCGGAAGATAGAAAATTAAATATTGCAACTGGTTATGGGGTAGAAGGAGCATTGCCTGATGTTACCTGCAAGCATATTATTGATAATGATATTGTACCAAGTTTTAAGAACAATGATTATTATAGAGGCATAGATAATGGTATTAACTCAATAATATTAGCAGTAAAAGGAGAATATAATGTAAAAAGAGACAGAAGCAGTGGCGGCGGAGGAAGCATGCTTTTCTTTATTATTATTTTAGTGATATTATTTTTCATTATGTCTCGTAGAGGCGGTGGTGGCGGTGGTACTTTCATGAGTCGCCGTGGGCAAAGAGGTATTGCAGATGCTATTTTTTGGAATACCATTTTAAACAGTGGTCGTGGAGGTGGATGGAGTGGAGGAGGAGGTGGCGGCGGCTGGAGTGGTGGTGGCGGAGGTTTTGGCGGCTTTGGTGGCGGAAGCGGAGGCGGCGGCGGTGCTAGTGGAAGCTGGTAAATATATTTTGTGTAATCTGAAAATAAATAAAACCACAGATTATTAACCCGTAACTAACAAACTCGTAACACGCAACCGAACTACTGTGCAATATACTGCTCCAAATACTTTATGGTTTCTTGCTGGTTTTCTATAATGGCAGTTACCACATCCGATATAGAAATAATGCCTGCTACTTTTTCATTATCTACCACTGGTAAATGCCGTACTTTATTTTTACTCATCAACGACATACAGTGTTCCAAACTATCATCCGATAATACAGTTAATACATTTTTCGTCATTATCTCATACACAGGCGTATCATGCGATGCCTTGCCTTGCAAAACAATTTTGCGGGCATAATCTCTTTCCGAAAAAATACCAATTAGTTTTTCTTGCTCTATCACCATTAGTGCACCAATGTTTTTTTCTGCCATAGTTTTTA
>JAYSOC010000141.1:0-5149 GCA_043723285.1 Ferruginibacter sp.
CTCAAGAGCCGGCAAGAAATAATCGTAACCTAAGTTTTAGAACTAATATTTGGGAACTTTCGGGTCAGTTTGAATATTCAATAATTGAAGAAAAATTAAGAACCAGATACTCTAAGAAAAGTAAAAATAAGAAAAGGAACATCGGGTGCTTATTCAGCAGCCTTTGCACCAGTAAGTAGTGTAGATCAATATGCTATTTCCGGTACAGATGTTGCTTACCAATCGTATGTGGACATAAAAACTTTTATACAATCTAACGGAGCCGGCACTTACACAATAGCAGACATACCTTGCTCTGCTGGCGCTATTAGCTCAGGTGGGCATTATGCAGGATGGTGCATAATGATAGCATACGAAAATACTTCTATGCCTTATAATAGTGTAAGAGTTTATGATGGTTTTTCGCAAATATTTAATGCTGGTTCGCCTGTTACACAATTGGTAACGCTTAGTGGTTTAAATGTACCCAACAATCCGCTTGCACTTGCCGATGCAGTAATGAGTACAATGGTGTGGGAAGGCGATGCAAATTTAGCGGCAACAACTGGCAACCCTGCTGGTGATTATATAAAAATAAATACTGTACCAGTAAGCAATGCAGTAAACCCCGTTACTAATTTTTGGAACGGATCCATTTCAAAAAATGGAATATTTGTCAACACAAAAAATCCAAATTATACCAACCAAATGGGTATTGATATTGATGAATTGCAAGTAGGAACTGGGTATGGAATTTTACCAAATGCTACTTCTGCAGTTATCGAATTTGGTACAGAAGCAGATCAATATTTTCCAAGTGTATTTGCATTTGCAATACGCATGAAAGATCCATTAATTACTTTGGATAAATTAGTAACAGATGCAAGTAATGATGGCTTTTTACAGAGCAATGAAATATTGACTTATACATTATCTGGCACAAACAATGGCCCAGGTGTTGCTTACAATACTTTTGTGGTGGACTCCTTACCAACCAATGTTACTTATGTGCCAAATTCTCTAAAAATTACGAGTGCGCCTGGTGTAGTAGGTACTGTATTTCCAAGCGATGCACAAGCTGATGACTTAGGTTTTAAAGCCATAAATGGCACAAGACATTATGTAAAATTTTATATTGGAAACGCCGCTACCCCTACATCTGGTGGCGAGTTACCAGTAAGTGCTACATACAGTTTAAGTTTTAAAGTACAAGCACAATTAATACCAGGTAGCGTTAATAATACAGCTCGTATAACATCTAACTCACAAGCTGGCGATTTATTTACAGACGATGGTACAGCTATTATTGGCCCAAATTCAGCACCAACACCAGTAACGCTATCATCATTTACAGCCAAGTTACAAAATACCGATGGGCTTATTTATTGGACTACAGAAAATGAATTGAATAATGATCATTTCGAAATAGAAAGAAGCGAAGATGGCATTAAGTTTTCTAACAGAGGAAATGTAGCAGGCAGCGGTACAACAGCATCTACCAACTATTATACTTTTACCGATAAAATAGGCTCTGGTATTTCTATCGTTTATTATCGTTTAAAATCGGTAGATGTGGATGGTAAAAGTTATTACTCAAAAATTATTGCACTCAAAATAAAAGGAAATGCCAACGATAATTTTAGTGTGTTTCCAAATCCATTTGAGAGCAATATAAAAATTACACTTAGCTCTAAAGAAGATAAAGAAGTACAATTCCGCATCATATCTTTTGCTGGCAAAGAAATTATAAATAGAAAAGTGACGTTACAAAAAGGCGATAATGTAATTGTATTAAAAGACCTAGAAATAATAGCCGCAGGAAGCTATATACTAGAAATAAATACTGGCACAGAAAAACTGATAAAGAAAATTCTTAGAAAATAAATATAGTTTTTCTAATAAAGTTTTGGTTAACGTCAATTAAAATAACTGATTGAATAATTGCTTACTTTAAATAAGCAATATCAATTTGTAAAATTTACATTAATCACAATAAAACTTTATAAAATGAAAAAACAAATAATCGTTTTGCTGCTTTTTTTATACTGCTGCACAACAAATTCAAAAGCTCAAAATCAAGACCAAGTTACACATTTGTCATCGGTAGTTGTTACAGCATCTACTGTGGTAAGTAAAGAAATTAATGCTGCTTTTTTAAAAGCATTTCCAAATGCTGTAGATTTTCGCTGGTATCAATTAAACAAAGATTATTTAGTGAAATTCATTCAAAACGACATGAAACATAATGCCCTATTCACAAAAAATGGCAGTATGATTTATGACATTAGCTATGGTTTCGAAAATAATTTACCAGGTGATGTAAAGCAAAAACTAAAAGATGGGTATAACGAATTTAAAATTACGAACACAGCAAACGTAAAACAAGCAGGTCGTAATATTTGGGTTGTAAATTTAGAAGATAAAAAACATTTAGTAATAATACAGTTTGAAGATGACGAAATGGAAGAGGTTGGGAGATATGATTTATAGCATGAGCTTGCAAAAAACTCGTTAACAAAAATATTATAAACTAAGTTTAGGATTCTCATCACATGAGCGATAGTCGAAAGATTATTGCTCATTTTTTTTATTGTACAAACAAAGAAGTAGCTATGGGCGTCATCGTTGTGTCACTCACTTCATCGACATACCTTTATTCATCTTTTATTATGCATTAGATTATGCAATAGATTATGCATTATTGATTTTTTATCAAAGCAGTTTTAACAAGAATAAAGCTCAGCTAACAAAAACTGCTATCGGTAAAACCCAGCACATAAAGCAACTTATACCACAACAAAAATTTCTTTACAAACAAACTTAATAAATAACCTAAATTGCAAAAAAAGATAAAACGTATGTACATAAATTTCTTTATAAAATATGGCACAAAAAGTGGAGAAAATATTGATATTATTTATAAACAAAGCCCAACAAAAGAATCGAAAACATTTCATTTAAGTTATTACGATAAAAACCTTTGGCATGGCAGTCTATTTTTAGATGAAAATTTAGTAGCCGATACTTTTGAATATGATGTTTTATTAAAGAGAAGCGAATGGCAACATAGCTACGATTTATTAGCCAATGGCAATTTGGATTTAAAAAAATACGATTGTAAAGGATTTAATATAATTCATGAAAACTTTCCATACAAACAATTTATTGACTTAGATAGAACTAAACCATTTGCCAAAGTTTTTAAAACAAAAAATCATAAAAATGCAGTAGCCAATACTGCTAAAAAAGCTACTCATATTTTTGAAATAGAGAGTCCTTTTTTACAAGAAAACAAATTCGTTTGCCTTACTGGTAGTGCAAAAAAAATGAATGCATTTGATGATAGTAATCCATTATTATTCAAAAAAGAAAATAATGCAAAAAGCAGCATAGCATTAGATTTGAGCACTGAACAATTTCCTATAGAATTTAAAATAGGTGTTTATGATTCCGATAAAAATATTATTGTAGAATATGAGCCCGGCGTAAACCATATCATAAATGAGCTTGATAAAAATGAAACCATTTCCATTATTCATTTAAACCAAGCTTTTACAAATTATGCATGGAAAGGCGCAGGAATAAATGTACCAGTATTTAGTTTAAGAACCAATAAAAGCTGGGGCACAGGCGAGTTTACAGACTTACCATTGTTGGTAGATTATGCAGCTTCTGTAGGACTAAAATTAATACAACTACTTCCCATAAATGATACCACTGGCGCTCATACCGATAAAGACTCTTATCCATATTCTGCCATTACATCTTTTGGGCTTCATCCAAAATTTTTAAATGTAAATGCCATGGCACTTGCATCTAAAATAGCCATCACAAAAGAAGAAGCCAACGAAATTGATAGATTAAATACGCTAAGTTATTCTGATCATAGTGGCGTATTGGCATTAAAAATAACTATACTAAAAAGAATTTTTGAAAAAGAGAAAAATACATTTACTACCACAAAAGCATGGGCAAGTTTTTTTAAAGCTCACAATAATTGGCTTGTACCTTTTGCCGCTTTTTGCGTATTGAGAGATAAATATAAAACACCTGATTTTTCGCAATGGAAAGATTATGCGCTGTATGATAAAGAAAAAATTCATGCATTTTCAAAACTAGGCAGCGAAAACTACAACGCTATTTTATTTTGGTATTATGTACAATTTAACTTGCATGTACAATTAGAAAATGCCATATCATATGCTCATAAAAAAGCGGTTGTACTAAAAGCTGATTTACCCATCGGTGTTGGCAGGCACAGTGCAGATACATGGGAATACACAAAACTATTTGTAATGGATATGCAAGCAGGCGCACCGCCAGATGCATTTAGTGGCAGCGGACAAAACTGGAGTTTTCCTACATACAATTTTAGCGAAATGGCCAAGGATGGCTATGCATGGTTTAGAAAAAGAATGCAACATTTACAAACTTATTTTGATGCAGTAAGAATAGACCATGTACTCGGTATTTTTAGAATATGGAGTATTCCTATAAACCAAGTAGAAGGTACAATGGGAAAATTTGTACCAGCAATTGCCATGCATAAAGATCAATTTACAAACATTGGTTTACGTTTTGATGAATATAGATTTTGCGAACCATTTATTAGAGAAGAAATTTTACAAGAAATATTTGGCAACGACACTGCCGAAGTAAAAAGAATATTTTTTAATGAAGGAAGATTAGCAGATGCTTATAATGATCAACGAAAAATAGAAACTTATTTTATTAGCCATCCTGAAAATATAAAATGGCAAAAAGGTTTGTTTGATTTGATTGCTAATGTACTTTTATTTAGAGATGAACATGGTTATCATTTTAGAATAAACATGAATCAAATAACTTCGTATAAATGGTTAAGCGATCATGAAAAAAGTTTGTTTGATAAATTGTATCACATTTACTTTTTTGAAATGCAAAACGATTTGTGGAAAAATGAAGGCGAAATAAAATTGGAAATGATGACAGATAGTACAGATATGCTTTTATGTGCAGAAGACTTGGGTATGGTGCCAGATTTTACAGATGAAGTGTTGAAAAATTTGGATATACTTTCTTTGCAAGTGCAGCAAATGCCTAAGGACAGTGCATCTGCATATTCTGATACCAGAAAAGCAAAATACGAATCTATTGTAATGCCTGCTACACACGATATGAGCCCTATGCG
>JAYSOC010000142.1:0-2076 GCA_043723285.1 Ferruginibacter sp.
GAAGTTGTTTGAGCATTTGAAATGCTAACTAGGCAAAATAATATTGCCAAAAAAATAAAATGTTTTTGCATTTGTGGAAATTTTCCTACAAGATAAATAATTTTCTTTAGTGGAAAGAAAATGAGTTTGCAAGGGTGGATTTTAAATCACCTAAAGATCTGTCAACTTTCATTACTGGAACTCTATTTAGTCGTCCCTTAAAAATTATAAAAAAGTAGTACAAGTAGTAATTTTGATCCCAGTATGGACATAAAATAGTTGCAAGCTATTTTGCTAATTAGGCTAAGTTGTTGCAAATTCATGTATGCTCAAACCATAAAATATACAACAAAATTTGATACTTTTTGGAGGATTGGTCGATACTCTATACCAAAAAACATCCGCTTTATTTGTTATCCAATTCTATCAATTTGTCTTTTTTGATGAAGCCTTTTATAAGCAACAGTGAAAAAATGGGAGCAACTGATTAGTAAATACGACTCATAAGTACTTTCTCAAAAACGAGGAGATAGCAATAAAATTTACAGCCTGCATAGCCTGTCCCGAAAATTCGGAAAGCCCAATTTAAAATGTTTCAGCAAAGGTAAAGACCATAAAAAGTTTGAGTATGGTAGTAAGTCATCTATTATTGTAAAGCAAAGCTCTGTTTTCATATTAGGCGCATAGAATTTTATAGAAACACTACACTATTCTAAAGCAATACACGAAGCATTAGAACAATACGAACTTTAAAATGGATCACTACCAAACGAAGACTAAATAATTTACATTCTTCGAAAATATAAAAACTACTAACTATCACTCTAACTCACCAAGCGCATTTTTTATCTTAGCAAAACCTTTTTCAATATTAGCCGTACTTATAGCAAAACTCATACGCACGCATGATGGTTCACCAAAAGCCTTTCCAGTAACTACAGATACATGAGCATCGTTCAATAAATACATACACAAATCATCTGCAGTATTAATAACTTCTCCTTTCGTTGTTTTCTTTCCAAAATAACTACTCACATTCGGGAAAACATAAAACGCACCAGGTGGTTCGTTATACACAATACCAGGTATTTCTTTTAGCAATTCCATTACACGCTCCCTTCGCTTTTTAAATTTGGCTACCATGTCTTGCGTAGGTGTATGGTCGCCTGTAAGCGCAGCTATAGCTGCACGTTGGGTTATAGAGCATGTAGCACTTGTAAATTGTCCTTGTAATTTTTCGCAGGCTTTTACTATATCCGCAGAAGCAGCAAGATAACCGAGTCTCCAGCCCGTCATAGCATAACCTTTACTCAATCCGTTTACTATAATTACTCGCTCCTTTAAAAAATAAAATTGTGCCATACTTTCATGCTTGCCGGTGTAATTTATGAACTCATATATTTCATCGCTCAAAATATAAACATCAGGATATTTTTTAAATACCTCTGCTAATGCAGTCAATTCTTCTTTAGTATAAATTGCACCAGTAGGATTGCAGGGCGATGAAAACATAAACAGTTTGGTCTTTTCTGTTATGGCATTTTCTAATTGGGCAGGAGTAATTTTATAACCGTTTTCCAATGTCGTATTTACATACTTTACCACACCACCAGCAAGTTTTACAATTTCACTATAAGTAACCCAATATGGTGTAGGAATAATAACTTCGTCACCAACATCTACAATCGCAAGCACTGCATTGGCAATACTTTGCTTAGCACCAGTGCTTACAATAATTTGAGTAGGCACATAATCTAAATTATTATCTCGTTTTAGTTTTGTACACACAGCTTCCCTTACATCCAAATACCCGACCACGGGAGTGTAGTGGCTAAAATTTTCATCAATCGCTTTTTTTGCAGCATTTTTAATATGTATTGGCGTATCAAAATCGGGCTCTCCCAAACTGAGGTCAGTAATATCAATTCCTTGTCCCCTCAATTCTCTTCCAAGCTTTGCCATCTTCAATGTTTCGGGTTCATTAAATTTATCTAATAAAGTAGAAAAAAGCATAATTATTTTTAGCTGTTGAAACACAAATGTATCGCTATTTGTGAGAGAAAAAACATCAAAATATCAATAAAATTGTGTAATAAT
>JAYSOC010000143.1:0-5141 GCA_043723285.1 Ferruginibacter sp.
AGTGTTGGTGGGCAGTCTAGGAGGAATATGTAAATTATTTTTTTTAATATAATTTGGGGCTGTGAGCATTTACAGCTTTTTCATCTTTTGTTCGCCGCCCGCCTACAATCTTTTTTATTTTTCAAAGGCAAAAATAAAAAAGGATTTTCGGCTAAGCGTGCGCAGCCCTTCAGCTTTTGTTTTTCAATTATTCTTTTTAGATGCAATAGATTAAGTATATCTATCTTTCGGTAAAAGTTGAAGAAAGATATACCGATGAATGGCTGCCCGATAGAAGCGAAAAGCCCACAGCGAGGCACGAGCGAGGACTTGTAGCGTATAGCGGGAACCAAAGCCCAACAATGGTTTTCAGCCGACAGCCCCAAATTTTTCGTATTGTAAAAGTTTTACAGTAAATTCGTAATGCATGGATGTAACCACAGAAAATATTGTAACGCCTTACACACTTAATGATGAGGATGAAAAGAAACTGATACTGCGAGAGTATAGGGCATTGTTGCGTGCCTTAAAAACAAAATTAAAACCCGGAGATAAAATTTTACTGCGTACTGCTTTTGAAATGGCAGCAGATGCGCATAAAACAATGCGGAGAAAAAGTGGAGAGCCTTACATTCTTCATCCGCTTGCTGTGGCTATGATTTGTATTGAAGAAATTGGACTTGGTGTGCGAAGTACGATTTGTGCTTTGCTGCACGACACGGTGGAAGATACAGATATTACATTGCAAGATGTGCAGCGAGAATTTGGTGCGGAGATTGCAAAAATTGTAGATGGACTTACAAAAATTTCTACAGTGCTGGATGCTAACAGTTCGCAACAAGCAGAAAATTTTAAAAAGATTTTATTGACGCTTACAGATGACCCAAGGGTAATATTGATAAAGCTTGCAGACCGCTTACATAACATGCGTACCATGGATAGCATGAAGCGAGAAAAGCAATTAAAAATATCTAGCGAAACGGTTTATGTATATGCGCCACTTGCACATCGTATGGGTTTGTACAATATAAAAACAGAGATGGAAGATTTGGCTATGAAGTATATGGAGCCAGATACGTTTAAATTTATTGCTCAAAAATTACAAGATACAAAACGAGAGCGTACAAAATATATAAACGATTTTATAAAACCGATAAAAGAAAAGTTAGACGAAACAGGTTTTGATTTTGAAATTTATGGAAGACCAAAAAGCATACATTCTATTTGGAATAAAATAAAAAAGAAAGGTGTAGCATTTGAAGAAGTGTATGATTTATTTGCCATTCGTATTTTGGTAGATGCACCACCTGCAAAAGAAAAAGAAGAATGTTGGAAAGTGTATAGCATTATTACCGACGCCTACAACCCAAGCCCTGAGAGGCTTAGGGATTGGTTGAGCAACCCAAAAAGTAATGGGTACGAAGCTTTGCACACAACCGTAATGGGCCCACAAGGCAAATGGGTGGAAGTGCAAATACGCACCAAGCGTATGAACGAAATTGCAGAAAAAGGTTTGGCTGCGCATTGGAAATATAAAGAAGGGGCTACCGAAGAAAGTAGATTTGATCAATGGTTTCATCAAATAAGAGAAACCCTTGCAAACAATGATAGTGATTCGTTGGACTTTTTACAAGACTTTAAAACATCTTTTCTTACAGAAGAAATTTATGTGTACACACCAAAGGGAGAAGTGAAAATGTTGCCCGTAGGTGCTACTGCTTTAGACTTTGCATTTGGTGTACATACCGCAGTAGGTAGTAAATGTATTGGCGCAAAAGTGAACCATAAATTGGTACCGATAAGTTATAAACTAAAAAGTGGCGACCAAATAGAAATTATAACCAGTGCAAAACAAAAGCCAAATACAGAGTGGTTAAATTTTGTGGTTACTAGTAAGGCGAAGGCTAAAATAAAAGATACCCTTAAAGAAGAAAAGCGAACCATAGCAGATGATGGTAAATATATTTTGCAAAAAAAATTGGAAGGTATTGGTGCTGCAAATAGTGTGAGTAATATGGAAGAGCTTTGCCAGTTTTACAAAATACATAGCACACTAGATTTATTGTATGATATTGCCACAAAAAAAATTGATTTAAAAGAACTAAAAGAATTTACAGTACATGGTGATAAATTGGTGCCGCCAAAACCAGTAAAAGTTGTAGTAGAAAAAATAGCTTACAATCCAGAATATAAAGCAATAAATAAAAAAGATACTGAGCTTATTATTTTTGGAGAAAGCAGTGATAAAATAATGTACACCCTTGCCAACTGCTGCAAACCCATACCCGGAGATGATGTATTTGGTTTTGTAACAACAGGCGAAGGGTTAAAAATACATAGAACCAATTGCCCTAATGCAACTAGATTGCTTGCAAATTATGGACACAGGGTAGTAAAAACAAAGTGGGCAAAAAATAAAGAAATATCTTTTCTTACTGGTTTAAAAATTATTGGGTTGGATGATGTGGGTGTGATACATAAAATTACAAACCTCATAAGTGGAGAACTGAAGGTAAATATTTCTGCTATGACGATTGAAGCAAATGAAGGTATATTTGAGGGGAATGTAAAAGTATTTGTGCACGATAAAGATGAATTGGAAAGATTGGTGAAAGCCTTGCTGGCACTGCAAGGTATTGAGAGAGTGGATAGGTATGATATTGATTAGAGAAGTTTCGGGTTACGAGTTATTGCAAAGTATTAAAATTATGAGAAAATTATTACCAATCTTATTGCTAGCCATTTCAACAAATGTATTTGCACAAAAAGAAAATTTACAAACCAAAGCAAAAATTGCTGCCGATAAAATTCAACAAAAAGTAATTGATTGGCGAAGAGATTTTCATGCAAATCCTGAACTTGGAAATAGAGAGTTTAGAACAGCTGCTATTGTAGCAAAGCACCTTCGTTCTTTAAATATTGAGGTAAAAGAAAAAGTGGGTGTAACTGGTGTAGTGGGTGTTTTAAAAGGAGCATTACCAGGGCCTGTTATTGCGTTGCGTGCAGATATGGATGCATTGCCCATTACAGAAAGATTACCGCTTTCATTTGCATCAAAAGTAAAAACGAATTACAATGGAAAGGAAACTGGTGTAATGCATGCATGTGGGCACGACTCTCACACGGCCATATTGATGGGCGTAGCAGAAATATTGGCTGGTATGAAAAACGAGTTGCGTGGTACAGTAAAATTTATTTTTCAACCTGCAGAGGAAGGCGCACCCGAGGGTGAAGAAAATGGTGCAAAGTTGATGATAAAAGAAGGGGTAATGGAAAACCCAAAAGTAGATGTGGTATTTGGTTTGCACATTGCTGCAGAAATTCCTTTGGGACAAATTGGTTATAAACCAGCAGGGTTTATGGCTAGTGCAAGCGATATGAAAATAATTATTACAGGTAAAGGAGCACATGGCGCTGCACCGTGGATGAGTGTAGATCCGATTGTAACATCTGCACAAATAATAAATAATTTACAAACTATTGTAAGCAGAAATTTAAGGTTGATAGATAACGCTGCTGTTGTAACTATTGGTGCAATAAACGGAGGTAATCGTTCTAATATTATTCCAGAAAAAGTAGAGATGCTAGGAACAGTACGAACATTTACAGATGCAGATGAGAAAATGATTTTTGAAAGAATAAATACGATTGTAAAAAATACTGCTGCTTCAAATGGCGCAACAGCTGAAATCCAGTTGCCATACACGTTTAGCTATCCTGTTACTTTTAATGATACTTCATTGGTGAGAAAAATGTTGCCTTCTTTACAAAAAACTACTGGTATAGGAAATACGGTGTTGGTATCGGCAATAACAGGTGCAGAAGATTTTAGTTTTTATCAGAAAGTAGTACCAGGGTTTTTCTTTCAGCTTGGTGCAAAACCTGCTAATGCAAAGCCTACAAGCCACCATACAGCCGATTTTTTTATAGATGAAAGTAGTTTTAAACTTGGTGTAAACGCACTTACAAATTTGGTGTTTGATTATATGGATATGAACAAAGCAAAATAAATGTTATGGAAGAATTAATAAATAAAATAATGGCGAATGCAGGCATATCGGCGGAGCAAAGTTTGAAAGCATTGGAAACGGTGAAGGATTATGTGAAAGAAAAATTTCCAATGATGGCAGGTGCTGTAGATAAATTATTTGAAGGCGGGGAGAAAAAGGATGAGGAGGATTATTTGTAGAGGTTTTATTTCTTATACATTTCACAATAATCAAAAATACCCTGTATCTCTTCATCTTTCAATTGAGGGTAAGGCATCATCGGGCTTTGTTTATATTCTTCAAATAACTTTTTTGCATAAGTATTTCTTGCAATTACTTCTTGTGAGTTTCTTACAAAATCATATAACAATACCTTGCTCTCCCAGCGTTTTGATGCACCTTGTAATGAAGGGCCAATATATTTTTCAGAAGGTTTATGACAAGTAGCACAATTTGCTTTGAATAAAATTTCGCCTTTGTTATTTGTTGCGGCAATATTTTCTTCTACATTAATTGTAGTGTTATTTTCTATTGAATTATTACATCCAATAAAGAATAATATTATTAAGAAGAAAATATTTTTCATATTTAAAACCAATTTTAGAGCAATAAAAACCCCACAAAAAACACAAAGTGGCACAAAGAAAATACTTTGTGAACTTAGTGCTCTTTGTGGGAAATAATTTTTTCTATTTTACTTCAACACCTCCCTCCCAATCACAATCTTTTGTATCTCACTTGTACCTTCACCAATCGTACACAATTTACTATCTCTATAAAATTTTTCTACAGGAAAATCTTTTGTGTAGCCATAGCCACCAAATATTTGTACAGCATCGGTACTAATTTCTACAGATATTTCGCTAGCATAATATTTTGCCATAGCTGCTTCTTTGGTCATGGGTAAGCCTTTCATTTTTAGGTCGCAGGCTTGGTCTATTAATAATTCTGCAGCAGCTATTTTTGTAGCCATATCAGCTAGCTTAAAAGATATACCTTGAAAATTTGCAATAGGTTGATCAAACTGATGACGCTCTTTTGCGTATTGTAAAGAAGCTTCGTAAGCACCTTTTGCAATACCTAAACTTAATGCTGCAATAGAAATTCTACCTCCATCTAATATTTTCATGGCTTGTTTAAAACCATCACCCACATTACCCATGCGTTGTGCAT
>JAYSOC010000144.1:0-13307 GCA_043723285.1 Ferruginibacter sp.
ATGATGAAAATGAATGGCGACTTGGATGATATGAATATGCAAATGAGCTTAAACCAAATGGATATGAATGTGGTGATGTATCCTGAGATAACGGGGGAGGCTCCCTCTCCTTTGGAGAGGGCGGGGGGTGAGGTGAAAGAACAAAATGCAATGGGTAATATGAAAATGGATGATGAATATAATAGTAATAAGCTTTCGGATATTGTTACTTTAAATTATGCCATGCTAAAATCTACAACTATTTCTACTTTACCAAAAGATGCACCCGTAAAGGAATTACGTTTTGAACTAAGTGGAAACATGAATCGCTATGTGTGGAGTTTGAATAATAAAGTGGTTAGCGAAGCAGATAAAATATTAATTAGAAAAGGAGAAAACGTAAAAATAATTTTATACAATGGCTCTATGATGCGCCACCCTATGCACTTGCACGGCCACGACTTTCGTTTGCTAAATGGACAAGGCGATTATGCGCCACTAAAAAATATAGTGGACATTATGCCAATGGAAACTGATACATTAGAATTTAATGCCAATGCAGAAGGGGACTGGTTTTTCCATTGCCATATTTTATACCACATGATGGCGGGAATGGGAAGAGTGTTCACTTATAAAGACCAAGCACCAAATCCTGAAATACCAAATGCAAAATTAGCTAAGCGAAAATTATTTGCAGAAGATAGGCGTTTTCATTTTATGGGCGAAAATGATGTTGCAACAAATGGAAACGATGGCATGGTTATGTTTAGCAATACTCGATGGAGTATAGGCACAGAGTGGCGCTTGGGCTATCATGACGAGCACGGCTACGAAACCGAAACACATATTGGTAGATACATTGGCAAAATGCAATGGATAATGCCGTTTATTGGTTTTGATTGGCGGTATAGAAAATTAGGAATAGATGAACAAGAAAAAAATCTTTTCGCACAAACAAACTCAAAAGATAACCGAACGCAATTTAGCATTGGTCTTGAATATACTTTACCAATGCTTGTAAAATTTCAAACAGAAATTTATACAGATGGCAATGTGCGTTTACAATTAATGAGAGAGGATGTACCTGTAAGTAAAAGATTGCGTTTTAGTTTTATGGTAAATACCGATAAAGAATATATGACAGGATTGAGATATATTGCAGGTAAAAATATTTCTGTAACCACACATTATGATAGTGATATGGGCGTAGGATTTGGGGTGAGATTGAATTATTAAAAAAAATGCTTTATTTTCGTGCAAATGAAATTTTTTACACTCATATTTAGTTTTTACATGCTAGGGCTTTCTTTTATGCCCTGTGGCGATGTAGATGAGTGTATTGCAAGTGCAGGCGCTATAGTTTCCTCTGGGCAACAGCACGAAAAGCACTCACATGAAAAAGAAAATTGCACACCACTCTGCCATTGTGCATGCTGTGCCACTACCGTTTGTTTTCAACAAATAGCACAGTATAAAATTGCTTCAATAACCTTTCCTATAAAAAAATATCCCTTATACGATTTGTCGTATAGTTCTCAATCTGCTACCAATATTTGGCAACCTCCTCGCATTTAATTTTATTATTATTTTTTATAAAGTATATGCTATACATGGCTTGCCATGGCTATACTATTTTATATCTTTTAATTATTTTTTAAATGCTTAATAAAATTATACAGTTTAGTATAAAAAATAAACTCGTTGTTGGTATAATGACATTGCTGCTTGTGGTGTGGGGCTTATGGAGTGCTGCTAGGCTTCCTGTAGATGCATTGCCAGACATTACCAACAACCAAGTACAAGTAATAACTACTGCACCCACATTGGCTGCGCAAGAAGTAGAACAGTTTATTACTTCACCCATAGAAAAAGCATTGTCTAACATACAAGGTGTAGAAGAAATGCGTTCGTTTTCTCGTTTTGGATTAAGTGTATTAACCGTTGTGTTTCACGAAAATGAAAGTATTTATTTTGCTAGACAATTAATTACCGAGCGATTAAAAGCTGCGGAGCAACAAATTCCTGCAGGTGTAGGTACGCCAGAGCTGGCACCTGTAACAACAGGCTTGGGCGAAATTTATCAATACTTAATACATCCAAAAAAAGGCAGTGAACAAAAATATACCGCAATGGATTTGCGTACGATGCAAGATTGGATTGTTAGTCGCCAACTTAGTGGAATAAAAGGTGTAGCAGAAGTAACAGCCTTTGGTGGCATTGCAAAACAATATGAAGTAGCCATAAATCCCGATAGGTTAAAAGCAATGAATGTTACCATTCCGGATATTTTTACGTCACTAGAAAAAAACAACGAAAACACAGGTGGCGCTTACATTGATAGAAAACCAAATGCCTATTTTATAAGAGCCGTGGGCTTGGTAAAAACATTTGCAGATATAGAAAACATTGTGGTAAAACAACAAAACGGTATTCCTATTTTGATTAGAGATGTGGCTACTGTTCAATTTGGCTCACCACCACGCTATGGTGCAATGACGTACAATGGAGAAAAAGAAGTAGTAGGTGGATTGGTATTAATGATGAAAGGTGCAAACAGTGCCGCAGTAGTTGCATTAGTAAAAGAGCGCATGATTTCCATAGAAAAATCGTTGCCAGATGATATTATTATTGAGCCTTTTTTAGACAGAACCAATTTAATTAATAGAGCGATCAATACCGTAAAAACAAATTTAATAGAAGGAGCGTTGATTGTAATTTTTGTACTGGTTTTATTTTTAGGAAATTTTAGAGCAGGATTAATTGTTGCTTCTGCCATTCCATTGTCATTACTATTTGCCATGGCGCTTATGAATTTATTTGGCGTAAGTGCCAATTTGATGAGCTTGGGCGCAATTGATTTTGGATTGATAGTAGATGGCGCTGTAATAATAGTTGAAGCTACTTTGCATCATTTAAGTAAGCGGCAATTAAACAATGGACAAATAATAGCAAGTAACCAACCATCGCAAATTTCTTTTACACAGGAACAAATGGATGAAGAAGTTTACCAATCTGCATCTGCGATAAGAAGCAGTGCTGCCTTTGGAGAAATTATTATTTTGATTGTGTATATTCCCATACTCACACTTACAGGTATAGAAGGAAAAATGTTTAGCCCAATGGCACAAACGGTAGGCTTTTCAATACTCGGAGCATTGCTGCTTTCCATTACATATATACCCATGATGTGTGCATTGTTTCTTCCAAAAAAAATAAGTACGAAGAAAAATTTATCTGATAAGATGATGGACTTTTTTCAACGATTATACAAACCATTAATTAGTGGAGCTGTAAAAATAAAATACATTGTTGCAGCTATTGCAGTTGGTTTATTTGTTATATCGCTTATTGTTTTTAAGAATTTGGGTGGCGAATTTATTCCTACATTAGAAGAAGGTGATTATGCTATTGAATTTGTATTGCCGCAGGGTTCATCTTTATCTCAAACTACCGAAACTATGATGCTTGCACAAAGAATGCTAAAGCAATTTCCTGAAGTAAAAATGGTGGTAGGAAAAACTGGTGCAGCAGAAGTAGCTACGGACCCCATGCCGCCAGAGGCAAGCGATTTGATGGTAATATTAAAAGACAAAAAAGATTGGAAAACCACCAATGATTTTTATGAATTGGCAGATATGATGGGTGAAAAATTATCGAATATACCTGGTGTAATTGCTGAGCCGAGCCAGCCCATACAAATGCGTTTTAATGAAATGATGACGGGCATTAGACAAGATGTAGCCATAAAAATATTTGGCGAAAATTTAGATAGCCTTGCTATTTATGGCAATAAAGTGGCCAATGCTATTCGCTCAATAAAAGGCATTACACAACCACAAGTAGAGCGTATAGAAGGCTTGCCACAAATAACGATAGACTATGATAGGGCAAGGCTTGCGGGCTATGGTTTAAATATAGAAGATGTAAACCTTGTTGTGCGTACTGCATTTGCTGGAGAAAAGGCAGGCGTGGTTTATGAGAATGAAAGAAAATTTGATTTGGTGTTGCGCCTCGACAGTGTCCACCGCACATCGTTAGAAGATGTAAGCAATTTATTTGTACCTATGAAAGATGGTAATCAAATTCCGTTATCGCAAGTGGCTACTATTTCTTTTAAAACTGGGCCTGCACAAATAAGTAGAGAAGCAGGTAAACGCAGGGTGTATATTAGTTTTAATGTAAATGGTAGTGATGTGCAAAGTGTAGTTGAAGATGCACAAAAAAGGCTTAGCGAAAAAGTAAAATTACCTGTTGGGTATTATTACACCTATGGCGGCACATTCGAAAATTTACAAAAAGCATCCGCTCGTTTAATGATTGTTGTACCATTGGCACTACTACTTATATTTTTTATGTTATACCTCACTTTTCGTTCAGTAAAAGATTCGTTACTTATTTTTACAGCCATACCAATGAGTGCTATTGGCGGCGTATTTGCATTGCTTATTATTGGTATGCCTTTTAGTATTTCTGCGGGTGTTGGTTTTATTGCATTGTTTGGTGTAGCAGTGCTAAATGGTATTGTATTAATTGGCACTTTTAATCAATTAAAAAAAGAAGGTGTAACTGATGTAGTAGAGCAGGTAATAGAAGGAACAAAAATAAGATTGCGTCCAGTATTAATGACTGCTGCTGTAGCTGCACTTGGGTTTTTACCCATGGCATTGAGCAATGGTGCAGGTGCCGAAGTGCAGCGCCCGTTGGCAACGGTGGTTATTGGTGGATTAATAACAGCTACATTTTTAACTTTAATTGTGTTGCCTTGTTTGTATATTATTTTTTCGAAAAAGACTAACGAAATAATGAAACCTATTGTAACTACATTAATTTGTTTTGTATTATTTATATCTTTTAATACTGCTAGTGCACAACAAACTACTACAAAAAGAATCAGCATAGCAGAAGCCATAAACCTTGCAAAAAATAATTTGCAATATGGCATAAATAACCAGCAAATAAATAAAGGCAAGCTACAAACGGGTACCGCTATGGCTTATCCAAAAACGGGTGCATTTGTAGAAAATGAAGATATGCGTCCATCTGATAAAAAAGGTATTTTAAAAATTGGCGTATCGCAAAGTATAGTATGGCCGGGGTTGTATAAAGCGCAAAAGAAATTATACAATGAGCAAATGAAATACTTTGAAACAAATGCCAATGTAATAGAAGTAGATGTAAAGAAAGATGTGCGTGCAGTATATTATCAACTTTGGTATTTGCAAGATAAGCAGCAATTGTTTGCAAGGCTTGATAGTATTTATAAATCATTGAGCAAAGCAGCTATACTAAAAGTAAAAACAGGCGATAGCCCAGGCTTGGATAGTATTTCTGCAAATGTGCGGATGAGAGAATTGCAAGCTATGCTACAACAAATGGGTGACGATGTACAATTACAACAACAAATAATGATGCAATTGTTAAATATAGATACAGCTATTCTTCCATTGGCTATTCCATTGGAAAAATTAGTAATGCTGGGCACTACAGCCGATAGTAGCCATCCTATATTGACATTGCAAGCGCAAAATATACAAATATCTAATGCAAACATAGCCGTAGTAAAAAATGAAAATAAGCCAGATTTTTCTGCCAGAATTTTTACACAAAGATTGTGGGGTGCAAAAGATCCTTTTACAGGTTTTTCTGTATCGGCAGCTTTTCCATTATTTGGTGCTAAGGCTTATCGTAACAAAGTAAAAGTAGCAGAGGCTGATATGGTATTGCAACAAAAGCAATTGGATTATAGCAAGCAAATTTTAAACAGTGAATTGTTACAACGGCAGCTAGAAGTACAAAGAAATAATAGCATGCTAAGTTTTTATGAAACCGTAGGGTTAAAACAATCGGATGAAATTATAAAAGCATCGTCGCTTGCATATAGGGCAGGTGAAATAAGTTTTGCAGAGCTATCGCAATTTCTTGCACAAGCTATAGAAATAAAGAAAAGCTATTTGGAAAATATGAATATGTACAATCAATCTGTTATTCAATACAACTATTACATCAATCAATAAATTATAAAAAATGAAATCGTTTTTAGGTAAAATATTAATTACAGCAACTGTTTTTTTTGTAGTATCCTGCAAGGGTAAAACTACAAATGAAACAGCAGATAAACCAATAGAGACAAAGGTTGCAGAAGAACTTGCTACGCAAGAAGAGAGCCCCAATAAAGCTTCACTTACCGAAGCGCAGATGAAAAGTATAGAGATTGAATTGGGTACTATTGAGCAAAAGCAATTAACGGCTTCAGTAAAAGCAAATGGTGTTTTAAAAGTGCCTAATCAAAATAAGGCAGCAGTAAATTCTATTTATAGCGGTGTTATAAAATCGTTGTTGGTACAGCCTGGTGGTAATGTTTCTAAGGGGCAAACAATAGCCACTATTGCTAATCCAGAGTTTATTCAAGCACAAAGCGAGTATTTAAATTTGAACCCAAGAATTTCTTTAGCAGAGCTGGAAGTAAAAAGGCAAAGAGAATTAAATGCTGGTAATGCAGGTGCTTTAAAAAACTTACAATCTGCCGAAACGCAATTGAGAACATTGCGTACTGCAAAAGCAACTTATGCGCAGCAAATACAATTGATGGGTATAAATCCTGCATCGCTACGCATTGGAAAATTGGTATCGGTATTGGCGGTGCGTAGCCCTATTAGCGGGGTTATAAGCAATGTAATAGCAAAAATGGGAAGCTATGTAGATGTGAGTACGGTTATTGCAGAGATAGTTGACAATAGCCAATTGCATCTTGATTTATTTGTCTATGAAAAAGATTTGCCAAAATTAAAAAATAACCAAGTCATACATTTTACGGTTACCAATAATCCTGGCAAGGAGTACGATGCACAAATTTATTCTTTGGGTTCTTCTTTTGAAGGCGATAGTAAAACGGTATCTGTACATGCAAAAGTGCAAGGTGTAAAAACTGGTTTGATAGATGGGATGAATGTAACAGCCATCATAAGTTTAAACCAAAGTACAGTGCCAGCAGTGCCTAGCAATGCCATTGTAACAATAGATGGGCAAGATTTTATTTTTGTAGTAGCCGAAGAAAATAAGAAAGATAGTGCAACAAATAGCAATAATGCTAACGCAGAAAAAGCTACAACTTTTGATCGCATACCTATAGTAAAAGGCAATACAGACATTGGTTATACAGAAATAACTTTGCTAAAAGAAATACCAAGCGATGCAAAAATTGTAACCAAGGGTGCATTTTTTGTATCGGCTAAAATGACGAATAAAGAAGAAGAGTAAAGATATTTTTTATGTAACATATTTTAAAAATATGACTCTGTAAACATTATATATTATTTTTGAGTTTAAACACATCAAACAAAATGCAATCCCTACAACAATACTTCCCCTCTTTTAGTAAAGAATTGATAAACGATATTGATGCTAATGCAAGCATACAATCTTTTAAAGAAGGAGAAATATTGATGCGTACAGGACAGTATATAAAAAATACCGTATTGGTTCTTAGCGGAAAAATAAAAATTTATAGAGAAGGAGAGGATGGTGGAGAGTTTTTTATGTACTACTTACAACCTGGGCAAGCATGTGCTATAAGTATGATATGTGCTACCAAAAATGAAACTAGCCAAATAATGGCAAAGGTGGACGAAGATGCAGAATTGGTAATGGTGCCATTGGTATTAATGGACAAGTGGATGATGCAGCATCGCAGTTGGTATGAGTTTGTAATAGATACGTATCGAAATAGGTTTGAAGAAGTATTGGTAGTAGTAGATAATATTGCATTTAGGGCAATGGATGAACGCTTACATTTTTATTTAAAAAAACAGCAAGCTTCTTGTAATTGCGATGATATAAAATTATCGCATCAAGATATAGCCAATGATTTAAATACAAGCCGTGAAGTAATTTCCCGATTACTTAAAAAGATGGAACAAAGAGGGTTAATTAAAATGTCTCGCAGTCATATTACAATACTTAATAGCGCTGTGTGATAAATGTTACTGTTATTAAAATTTAGCTTGCGCAACTTTGCTCTCTAAAAAATAATAATGGAGGTTATAGGTTATTTTGCCGCATCACTTATTGGTATTTCGCTTGGCTTAATTGGTGGAGGAGGTAGCATTCTTACGGTGCCTATTTTGGTTTACTTATTTGCTGTAAAACCTGAGCAAGCTACAAGTTACTCTTTATTTATTGTGGGCATCACTGCATTGGTAGGCTCCTTCAGACATTACAAAATGGGCAACTTGCAAATAAAATCTGCATTGTATTTTGCATTCCCATCTGTACTTTCTTTATTATTTATTCGCAAAATAATTTTACCAAAAATACCTACAACACTTTTTATGGTTGGTAATTTTGAGGTAACCAAAAATATTTTAATAATGGTTGTATTTGCATTGCTAATGGTAGCAGCATCAGCATCTATGATTAAAAAAACAAAAGAAAATAATATAGCAACAGATACAAATTACTTACGCATTTCGCTCATTGGTTTTTTAGTAGGCTTAGTTACAGGTTTTTTGGGAGCAGGTGGAGGTTTTTTAATAATACCAGCATTAATATTTTTTGCAGGTTTACCGATGAAACAAGCAGTAGGTACTTCCTTACTCATCATCTTTATTAATTCGCTTATTGGTTTCGGTGGCGATGTGTTTAATGGCGTTTCACTAAATTACCAGCTTTTATTTACACTTTCTGCTATTGCTATAGTAGGTATGTTTATAGGTACCGCATTATCAAAGAAAATAGATGGTGCAAAATTAAAACCTGCCTTTGGTTGGTTTGTATTGGTAATGGGGGTTTATATCATTGCAAAAGAAATTTTCTTTAAGTAATAAATGTCACCAACATTATAAATTTCAAATTTTAATTTTACACTTTAATTAATAATTATGACAATAGAACAAATTTATACAGGATGCCTAGCACAAGGCGCTTACTATATTACAAGCAATGGCGAAGCAGCCATCATAGACCCATTAAGAGAAACAAAACCTTACTTGGATAGATTACAAAGGGATGGCGTAAAACTAAAATACATTTTTGAAACACATTTCCACGCCGATTTTGTAAGTGGCCATTTAGACCTTAGCAAGCAAACCAATGCCCCCATTGTGTATGGGCCAAATGCTAACCCCGTATTTGATTTTATAAGTGCTACCGATGGGCAAATATTTGAGGTAGGCAATATTAAAATAAAAGTATTGCACACACCAGGGCATACAATGGAAAGCACTTGCTATTTATTGATAGATGAAAATGTTGTAGAGCATTCTTTATTTAGTGGCGATACGTTATTTATTGGCGATGTAGGCCGCCCCGACCTTGCACAAAAAGCTGCAACAATGACGCAAGAACAATTGGCTGCAACTTTGTACCATTCACTGCGTACAAAAATTATGACCTTGCCCGATGATGTAATTGTGTACCCTGCACACGGTGCAGGCAGTGCTTGTGGCAAAAATATGAGTAAAGAAACTACATCGACTATTGGCATACAAAAACAATTAAATTATGCATTGAGAGCAAGTATGAGCGAAGGTGAATTTGTAACAGAAGTTACGGATGGTTTATTACCACCACCTGCATATTTTGGTGCAAATGTAGCTATGAATAAAAATGGTTACGAAAGTTTTGAAACAGTTTTTAACAATGGCATGAAAGAAATAGATGCAGACCATTTTGAATTTGTAACCGAGGCAAATGGCGCATTAATTTTAGATACAAGAGATAATGCAACTTTCGCAAAAGGGTTTATTCCACAATCCATAAACATTGGTATTAATGGCGAGTTTGCTCCTTGGGTAGGTGCAATGATTGGTGATGTAAAACAAGCCATCATTTTGGTAATAGAAAATGGACAAGAAGAAGAAACCGTTACCCGTTTAACAAGAGTAGGGTTCGATAATATTGTTGGGCATTTGCAAGGTGGGTTTGATGCTTGGAAAATTGCAGGCAAAGAAATAGATACTGTAAACAGAATTACTGCTGAAGAATTTGCAACAAAAGTAAAAATTGACAAAGACAAAATAATTGATATTCGCAAACAAACTGAATATAGTGCCGAACACGTAGAAGAAGCCTATAGCAGGCCTTTAGCAGAAATAAATGATTGGATAAAAGATATAAATCCTGATGAACATTTTTTTATGCACTGCCAAAGTGGTTATAGAAGTATGATTGCTTCCAGCATTTTGCAAAGTCGTGGGTACAGAAATTTTACAGAAGTAGCAGGTGGTTTTAAAACCATCGCAGAAACCACCATTCCCAAAACAGATTTTGTTTGCCAAAGCAAACTATCGGTTACTCAATAAAAAATAAATAAAATGATAGCATTTCTTAAAAAATTATTTGCCAATAAAGAAGATAATAAAATGGAAACAATAATAAACGATGCATATTTAGTAGATGTAAGAACGCCGCAAGAATTTGCTGAAGGTAATGTAGAAGGCTCTGTAAATATCCCTTTAGATACTGTGCCAAATCAATTATCTACATTTAAAAACAAAATTAATATTGTTGTTTTTTGCAGAAGCGGATATAGAAGCGGGCAAGCAAAATTAATTTTAGAACAAAATGGATTTACCAATGTTGTAAATGGTGGCACTTGGCAAAATGTACATTCATTATTAAATAAATAAAAATGGCAGACGAACAATGTTGTGTGGTGCAATGCGAAAGACCTCTAGATAAAATTTATTGGGATGCTCAATACCAAACCAACACTATAGGTTGGGATTTAGGAAAAGTATCGCCACCTATTAAAACTTATTTTGATAATGTAACAAATAAGCATGCCGCTATATTAATACCTGGCTGTGGTAATACTTACGAAGCTGAGTATTTATTGCAAAAAGGTTTTACTAATATTACAGTAATAGATATTGCACCTACGCTGGTAGAAAATTTACATCAAAAATTTGCCAATAACGCAAGTATAAAAATTGTGCTCAGCGATTTTTTTGAACACACAGGCAGTTACGATTACATTATAGAGCAAACATTTTTTTGTGCATTGCCACCAACAATGCGGCAACAATATGTTCATAAAATGCATCAGTTGTTAAGCGAAAATGGCTTGTTGGTTGGCTTGCTGTTTAATAGAACTTTTGAGCAAGGACCACCATTTGGTGGCAACAAAGCCGAGTATGAGTTGTTGTTTAAAGATGCTTTTCGTTTTAATACAATAGAAGATTGTAAAAATTCTGTAGAGCCAAGAGCCGATACAGAATTGTTTATTGAGTTGCAAAAGAATAGCGATGTAGTTGTAAATCTTTACAGTTTTGAAGGTTTTACTTGTAGTGGTTGTGTAGCTACAGTAAGTGAAAAATATTATGCAATAAGTAATGATGTATTAAACGTAAGTGTAAGCAGCAATTTTAGAGAAATATTAGTTGTAAGTAAAAATGAAATTGCATTAGCGCTTTTGCAAGATACCATTGCGTATGATGCAAAATATAAAATTAAAAAAGTTTAAAACGAAATATGAGTATTGTAGAGTTTATAAAACAACCTTGGCCATGGTACGTGGCAGGCCCATTAATAGGATTAACCGTACCCACACTTTTAATAATTGGCAATAAATCTTTTGGTATTAGTTCATCTTTACGCCATGTGTGTGCAGCATGTCTGCCTGCCAATATTCCATTTTTTAAATACGAATGGAAAAAGGAGATATGGAATTTATTTTTTGTATTAGGCATATTTTTAGGTGGCATTATTGCCATACAATTATTGCACAATCCCAATGCAATAATAATAAACCCAAAACTAGCAACTGAGCTTGCGGGCTATGGCATTACTGATATAAATGGATTAATGCCTGCACAACTATTTTCTTGGGCAAGCCTATTTACCCTTCGTGGGTTTTTAATGATTGTAGTTGGCGGCTTTACCATTGGCTTTGGTACTCGTTATGCAGGTGGTTGCACAAGTGGTCATGCCATTATGGGGTTGTCCACTTTGCAATTGCCATCGTTAGTAACTACTTGTTGTTTTATGGTGGGCGGCTTCATAATGGCAAATTTTATTTTGCCTTTCATTCTTTCTTTATAAAATATATACATTGAAAAACTTAAAATATTTAGTAGTAGGCGTAGCTTTTGGAATTGTGTTTGTAAAAGCCGAAATAATAAGTTGGTATCGCATACAGGAAATGTTTCGATTGCAGTCGTTTCATATGTATGGTGTAATAGGAAGTGCTGTTGCAGTTGGAATGCTTTCTATTTTCATTATTAGAAAATTTAAAATAAAAGCCTTGGGAGGCCATGAAATAATTATTCAAAATAAAGAACACAACAAAGGTCAAATTTTTGGTGGTCTATTGTTTGGCTTGGGTTGGGCAGTTACAGGCGCTTGCCCAGGTCCACTGTATGCACAAATAGGCACAGGTGTTTCCGTAATTGTTGTTACATTATTAAGTGCAATAGTTGGTACTTGGGTGTATGGCTTGGTAAGAGAAAAATTACCACATTAAAAATATTAACAAAAGCTAATCACCATTAATCCAAATTAAATCTACCTTTAGGATTAATGAAAATATTTCTCTCCATATTTGTTTGTTATTGGGCTTTTGGTATGTTATTATTACCAATGGGAGATTTTTCTGCACTTAAAGATTTGCAAGCACAATACAAACACTGCAAGCAAACAGAAGATAAAGATATGACGGTGGTTGATTTTATAACAGATCATCTTATTAATATTGATGGGCTTTTTGATAAACACAACAATGGAGATAAGCAAAAACCACATACGCCCGCACATTATACTCAACACAATGCTGGATTGGTTTTTGTAGTCAATCATAAAATCTTTTCTGTTGATGCACCAATTTTTGTAGAAGTTAAAACTACTTTTAATTACGAAAAAAATAATAATAATTACAGTTACAATTATTGTACCTCTATTTTCCATCCTCCACTAGTTTAGTTTTCGTACAATTTATTTCCATTTTTTAAATACAATATTATAATAAACGATAATGCCATGCTGCATTATGTTATTAATACTTCTTTGTATTATCAATGGAAATATATGTTATTTCTAATAATGATTTCTCTACAATTATAAAAAAATAAAAATGAAAAAATACATTTTAATGATTGCAGTAATTGCAACAATTGGATTAAGTGCTGATGCACAAAAAATGGCAGCAGCTAGAGTACCCGCACCAGTAAAAGCAACATTTGCAAAACAATTTCCAACAGCTACTGCTAAATGGGAAAAAGAAGATGGAAACTATGAAGCAGGTTTTAAAATGGATGGTAAAGACATGAGTGCTTTGTTTACAGTAGATGGCACTATAACAGAGAGCGAAGTGAGTATGAAACCTGCCGACTTAC
>JAYSOC010000145.1:0-5103 GCA_043723285.1 Ferruginibacter sp.
AAAAATATTCTGAAGTTGCTGCTGACTATCTTTAATTTTTTGCTTTGCAATCACTTCGTATGTTACTTCATTTGCCAATATGGCTACACCTTCTATTTCGCCTTGCTTATTTCGCTGTGCTTGATAAATAAAATTGTAGTGCATTAGCTCTTGCTTGCCATTGCGTATAAGTGTAACGGGTGTTTCGTAAGCAAGAAAAGGTTCGCCAGTTTCATATACATTTTTTATCAACTTATCATACCCTTGTTCAGCAGCTTCGGGCAACACTTCAAACAACGATTTGCCAATAATATCTTTCCCTTTGCCCCATGTTTCTATTATAGCATCGTTGGCTATTTCTATAATGCTGTCTTTGCCTTTAAAAATGGCAATCATGTAAGGAGATGTATATATCAAGTTGTGATATCGGTGTTCGCTTTCTTCAATTTTTTTACGGGCATTTTTTTGTTCCGTTATATCTGCAATGGCCAATAAAATTAATTTTTCGCCACCAGTTTCATTCACCAATTCACGAGCATTTAACAGCACAATACGCTCGCCAATATTTGGAAAATTGTGGGATATTTCAAAGTTTTCTAGTTTGTATTTTTGCCAAAGAATCTTTTGCAACGATTCTTTTAACTCGGCATTATCCCATTGTTTATTTCCCAAATCATATATAAATTTCCCTTCTGTATCTTTTTCATTTACCTGAAAAATTTTATAAAACGAACTATTTGCCGATTTTATGCGCAAGTTTTTATCGAGCACTAGCAATGGTTCATACAAATTAGATATTATTGCTTCTGCATAATCTCTAGCCTCCGTTATCTGTTCGTTTAGCCCAATTATTTCTTGGTTTACTACGGTAAGTTCTTCATTAGTACTTTGCAATTCTTCTTTGCTGGTTTCCATTTCTTCATTAAGGCTTTGCAGTTCTTCGCTGCCACTTAGCAGTTCTTCATTGGCACTTTGTAGTTCTTCATTAGCAGCTTCTTGGTCTTCGGTAATGCTTCGCATATCCTCACGGCTTTGTGCAAGTTCTTTTTCTAATTGTGCTATGCGAAGGTCTTGTGCGTTTCTCGTTTCTCGTTTCTCGTTTGCTGTTTCTCTTTTGTTGGTTACTGTAGCCTGCTTATTGCCTACTGCCAACTGCCTGCTGTCAACTGTCTTTTGATGAAAGAGTACTAGGTAATGCGGTTCTATAACGTTGGGTAGTGGTATAGCCTCTACAGAAATATTGTTTTGAATGCCATTTATTTGTATCGGAATATTTTCTTTTACAACAGTTGTATTTTCTTTTTTTGCTTTGTGCAAAATATTACGCAGTTCAAAAGCCAAGCCTTCTTTAGCCATCTTTAATACATTAAGGCTGGCTTTGCCTGGCGATGGTTCTAAAAAATGGCCAGTGCTGCCTCTAAAATGCACAATGTCCATAGCCTCATTTACCACCACACCTGCAGGGGTGTATTTGCTAAGCATAATATCATCTGCCGTTTTTTGAAAGTCGGTGCGTATGGCTTCGCTTTTGCTGCTACCACTTGTATCTGCAAAACTTTTTTCTCCGTGCAGGCTTGAGGTAGGCACAAACCTACTAGCAATATCTTTACGGGTAAATATTTTATCGGTTTTAGCCGTGCCTTTTAATTGGCATACCCCAAAATGGTCGGGTACGCCGCTAGTAGTTTCAGACTTGCCTAGCAATAAAAACCCTTTTTGGTTTAATGCATAATGAAAAGTAGTGAGTGCCTTTTTTTGCAAGTAAGGCTCCATATAAATAAGCACATTGCGGCAGCTTATAAAATCCATTTTGCTAAAGGCGGGGTCTTTTAAAAAATTGTGTGCTGCAAATACACATAAATCTCTTATCGATTTTTTTGCTTGGTAGCCGCCATTATTTTTTGTAAAATATTCTTTTAATTGTGCTTCGCTTAATCCAATTACATCAGTTTTAGAATAAATTCCACTACGGGCTTTTGCAATGGCAGGTTCGCTAATATCGGTAGCAAATATTTGCACTCTTTGGTGCCCATCCTCCGAAAATCTATCGCCCAATAATTCTTTAAAACAAATAGCCATAGAATATACTTCCTCTCCAGTACTGCAGCCTGCCACCCAAATTCGTATGGGCTCAGCCTCTTTTTTATTTTTTACAATTAGCGGAAATACGGCTTTGCATAAACTGTCGAAAATTTTTGGGTCTCTAAAAAAATCGGTTACGGGTATCAGCAAGTCTTGGTACAATAAATCTTGTTCAGGTTTTTTTTCTCTTAAATATTTTAAATACACAGAAGGTTCTTCTGTTTTATTAATAGCCATTCTACGGAGTATTCTTCTGCGTATGGTAGAAGGTTTGTAATACGTAAAATCGGTACCCTTGCGTATGCGGAGTAGCGAAAGTATTTGTTTAAACACATCTTCATCTTGCTGTGGAATATCCTCTACATCTTTTCCTTTTATAATACTAATTACTTCCAACAATTTTTGTGGAATTTTATCGGGTGGCAATACAAAATCTACCACACCAGCTTCTACAGCACTATGCGGCATACCTTCGTATGCTGCCGATGCTTCATCTTGTGCAAAAGTGATGCCTCCTTGTTCTTTAATAGCTTTTAAACCCATGGTACCATCGCTTGCAGTGCCAGATAAAACGACGCCTATTGCATGGCTTTGGTGTACTTCGGCTAGCGATGTAAAAAAAAGATCAATAGGTAAATTACGCTCCATTTTATTTTTTGCAGGGCGGGGTGTAAGCTCCAGCACACCATCATTGGCAATCATCATTTTATTGCTAGGCAAAATGTAAATATGGTTTGGCTGCACTTTTATATCGTCTGCAATTTCTAATACTGGTATATCGGTTACTTTTTGCAATATCTCTACTAGCATGCTCTCGTGGCTTGGGTCTAAATGCTGTACAAGCACATAAGCCATACCCGAATCTAAGGGTATGGCTTTTAATAATTTTTTAAAAGCATCTAGCCCACCTGCGGATGCGCCAATGCCTACTACAGGAAAATGATTGGCAGATTTAATGAGGTCTTTATCGATTTCTGGTATGTTGTTTTTTGATTTCATGTTATTACTATTGGTTGCCTGTATAAAATTAGGCTTTAAATATATGTTTTGGTTTATTATATTTAATTTATTGGTATTGTTCCCATGCAAAAAGTATCCATTCTAGCTTGGTGTTGGGTATCCCACCCATACGTATCAATGTGTGAATGATATAACTCATTATTATTATTATGTAATGATGATCACAAAATAAAAATCAACTTTGTTTTTTACAATTATAAATCAATTTTTAAGATTAGGTAGATAGTTCACAAAGGCTTAGAGATTTGATAATTCTGAAAAGTTTTTTTTAGCATCTAATTATAACTTTGTCAGGTTTAGGCACTCATAAAATAAATATTAAGTTCTTTGCAAATGACATGAATTTAAGACCTTTTCCTGCATAATTGCGCATTGGCGTCAAGTTAACTTTCCTTAGTTGTGGGTGTCCCACCCTCCATGTAATAAGCTTTGGATTAATAAACATTCCAATAAAATTATTTTCTGAAGTACAAGAAAGTAATTTGGATTTAGATATGCTAAACGGTAAATTCCATGCCAATATTAAGTACAAAAAAATAAATAAAAATACTGGAAATGAAGTAGTGCATGCAGATATTGTAAAAGGTTATAAAGTGGACGATGCGTATGTAATATTAGAAGATACGGATTTTGAATCGCAGATGTAGAAAAACCCAGATGATTGAAAAAATAAACTTTGCTGATGAAAAAAAATTGACAGAATTTATTATGAACAGTCTTATTATATAAAACCGGATAAAGCTGCACAAAAGGCGTATGCACTTTTACGAGATGCTTTAAAATCTTCTGGCAAAGTGGGGTAATAACTTTTGTATTGCGAAAAAAAGAATGACTTGCCATATTAAAACCTTATCAAAATGTAATTGTATTAAACAGTATTCGTTTTGTACAGGAAATAAGAGAAACTACTGCATTATTTTATTAAAATGCTATTAAACTTAATTTGTTTTTTAATAAACGCTCCTATTTTGCAGTGCTATAATAATTTAAATGTACCCTTATAAATACATGTAAAAAAAATTTAAAAGAAAAATATTATCTTACAAATATAATGGACTCGCTCACTCACATAGCTCTTGGCGCCTGTATGGGCGAAGCTTTTGCAGGTAAACAACTTGGTAATAAAGCCATGCTTTGGGGAGCGCTTGCACAAAGTATTCCTGATATAGATTTTGTAGCATCTTTTTGGATGAACAATTCGTCTAATCTTTTGGCGCATCGTGGCTTTACTCATTCCTTTTTATTTTGTGCTATCATTACACCATTATTTGCTTTGCTGGCAGAATATTTTCATAGGCCACATAATATTAGTTTAAAAAAAATGGATGCTTTTTTTTGTATCTGTAATTTTTATTCATATTTTTTTAGATGCATTTAATAATTATGGCGTAGGTTGGTTTGAGCCATTTAGCCATAAGCGTGTTTCTTTTAATACCATTTATGTGGCAGATCCATTATTTTCTATTTGGCCGGGCTTAGCTTGTTTAGCATTTATTTATTTTAGAAAAAATACCATTTACCGCAAAAAAATATGGAAGTTTGGGCTTGGGGTAACTGCTTTTTATTTATTGATTTGCGTTGGTATAAAAATAAAAATAAATGCTGATGTAAAAGTGATTTTGCAAAAACAACAAATTAGTTATACTAGATATTTTACCACGCCTACACCACTACAAAGCTTATTGTGGTATGTGGTAGCAGGAAATGATAGTGGTTATTATGTTGGCTTCCGTTCCATATTTGATAATATGAAACAAATAGATTTTCAATATTTTCCAAGAAATAAAGCGATGTTGGATTCTATAAAAAATCATGAAGACTTACAAAAACTCATTCGCTTTTCGCAAGAATTTTATACAGTTGAAAATATAAATGATACATTGTTGTTTAACGATTTACGATTTGGCCAAATAAATGGGTGGCAAAATCCTAAAAATAAATTTGTATTTCATTATTATTTGCAACATCCAAACGAAAATACATTAGTAGTACAAAGAGGAAGATTTGAAGGCTGGGATTGGC
>JAYSOC010000146.1:0-2058 GCA_043723285.1 Ferruginibacter sp.
CAAAGTGGCGAAGCGGTATTTATACAATCAATATCGGGTGGTTCTATTACACTTGAAGAAAATGATAAAGTAGGTGGCAGTAGAAATGTAAGTAGGGGAGTAAATGCAACTGCAAGAGTAAATGCAACAACGCCTACTTTGGATATAAATTTATTTGCAAAAAATACCAATGGTAGTATGTATTTAGCCGATGGCGTGAAACTAAATTTCGATAATACTTATACCAACGGATTAGATAATTTTGATGTAAGAAAAATATTGAACACAGCTGATAATTTATACATAAAAAATAGCAATGCAAAACTTGTGGTAGAAAGGCGAAATATTTTGCAAACTACCGATACAATTTTCTTACAACTTGCTGGCACAAGAGTTGCACCATATCGTTTCCAAATAGAACCATCATTTTTAAACAATGCAAGCGTAGATGCATTTTTAAAAGATAAATTTTTGCAAACAGAAACGCCCATAAGTTTTGATAATACAACCGAAATAAATATAGACATAACTGCCGATGTAGCAAGCAAAGCAGCAGATCGTTTTATGATTGTATTTAAACAAGCATTGCCGCTTGCAAAGTTTATTTATGTACAAGCATTTACCAATAACGATAAAACAAACGCTATACTTTGGAGGGTAAGCAACGAAAATAAAGTAGCCAATTATACGATAGAAAGAAGTGTGAATAAAATAGATTTTACTGCTATAAAAAACAATGCCGCATTGCAAAATAACAATACAAATGTAAGCTATACAAATGCCGATGCACAACCATTGCAAAACGATAATTATTACAGAATAAAAATGCTACTGCTTAATGGAAATATTGTGTATAGCAATATTGTAAAAGTGGGTAAAATAAATAATGAAATTGGGATTACTATTTCGCCAAATCCTATTACAGATAATATCATTCATTTACAAATGATAAATCAGCCAAAAGGTTTATACAGCTTGCGTTTGCTAAATACTGTTGGGCAAATAATATACGATGGAAGGGTAGAAGTAACTAGTTATTTACAAACGTTAAATATTTCCTTAAATAAAAATACTACGGTTGGAAATTATGAATTGATAATTGTGAATGGGAACGGAGAAAAAACGATAAAGAAAGTTGCAATTGTTGAATAAATAATTTGCAAAAACGGATGCCAACTTGTAAAAACGGATGCCAACTTGCAAAAACGGATGCCAACTTTTTAAAAGTTGGCATCCGTTTTTGCAAAAAGTTGGCATCCGTTTTTGCAACCACTTCACATAAGTTGGCATCCGTTTTTGCAAAAAGTTGGCATCCGTTTGGGAAAAATCCTTAGAGACAGCTTCGCCTTAACGCTAAGGAAAGAATGAGGCGATTTATTGTAAACCACGTATGTATATTGGGTAATTGCGAGAGTGGTTATTGGTAATAAAGCTTATTAAATAAGCATCATCTTCTACATCAAAAACAATATACCAACTAGTTTTATTATTTGCTTTGTAAGTGCAGTAGTGCTTGCCGTATTTATTTCTTTTTGTAAGCTTACTTTTTATTGTAGGTATGGTATTTATAAAGTCATATATTTTGTGAATGTAATCTTCGGCTGATGGTAAAAAGCCAAAATATTCTTTATCATACAATTTTTGTATTAACTCATCTAATTCATCGTATAGCCTCGTTTCTATTATTATTTTTTCCATATAGTTCTTATGTGATTTAATGAGTGTTGTCTTGCTTCTTCAACCGACACACCATTATCACATCTTTTTTGAAAATCTGTTTTTGGTAATAGCCCAATTTCGTTAAATATGGGTATCACTTCTTTATGCTTGCGCACATCTACAGTTACATGTGTTAGCTGCCCTTTTATGTTTTTTTTTGTGGTTACACCTGCTCTTGCTGCCATAATAATGTTTTTGTAAAACAAATATACTACTATTTTTCATGCGCAAGTTGTCGGCAGTTTGGGTAAAATTCATAAAGACTGCTTACCCTTAACCCTAAGGATTAGAGATGCCAACTTTCGCAAACGGATGCCAACTGCAAAAACGGATGCCAACTGCAAAAACGGATGCCAACTG
>JAYSOC010000147.1:0-5075 GCA_043723285.1 Ferruginibacter sp.
GTATTCATGAGTGTTTGCTCAGGCGACAATCTTTTTTCAGCTCCAAAATTTCGCTGATCCGTTTCATACAAAAAAGCATTTCTGGTAAATTGCATTAAATAGTCCACCCCTTTTTTTTGAGACATTTTTTTTACCGCCTTCTTTAAAAATGGCATTAGAGAGTTATATGTTTTTTGGCTTACTGGAATATTAAAATAAAAATCAAAATCTACAGCAGGATAATTGTTGAAAAGAATTTCCATTTGTTCATCAACAGTAATTTTAAAACTATTTAATCGTCGATGGTATTTAAAAAAAACTTCTTTTTCATTAATATATTTTTCTTTAAAATCTGGTATATTATTTATTTTATAAGAAAAAGGATTGTCTGCATTAGCTACATCAATATTTACCTTTTTTAATTCGCTTTCTTTAAAATTTATTTTTGCAAAATCATGAATGTTTAAACATATAAACTGTTTGTCTTTTAAAGTAAACAATGGTATATCGTAAACGTTATCGTTGCTTTGTACATACAACAACAGTTTTTCATTTATAAAAGCTAGTTGTGCATTATAGCCGCAATGCACCAGCAGCAGCCACTTGAATATGGTATAATATTCAAAATTTTTCTTTTTAGAACAAAGCTGTTCTGCAGTTCTTCTTATAAGTTGGTAAAATAACCAATCATCTAATATATGTCTATTTTTATAAGCCACTATAGTATCTACAAGTGGTTCAAAATTTAATTGATTGGATTGCGCATAAAAATTAATTACGTCTTTTTCAGTAAGGTTTGCTTTGGGCTCTAATTCTGGAAAAATAATTTTTGAGTGTGTCGTAATCGTATCGCCAAAATAGTCAACAGTAAATTTGTCGTAAACAACTTGGGCTGATGCATTACTTGTAACAAGAAAAATACTTAACAATATAACGCTTGCTAATTTCACTTTTTTACATTAAAGTTAGTGAACTTTAAGGTTTGAGTAGTGTTAAAACAAATAAACAATTTTAAACCATACGGATAGAACAGCTATTATAATTAGCATTGAAAGAGAGTATAATTCAAAGAAAAAGAAAAAGAATGAATTAGCAAACACTCTTTTCCTTTTTACCAAAACATGTATTATGAGAATGTAAAGTTGCTCTAATAATTGCAATTTACAACTATACGAGTATGAAGAAAATATTAAACTTTTAAAAATTGTTTAAACAAAAAAGCAGCCCAATAAAGACTGCTTTTTTATAACCACAAATAAATAATTAAAACTTAGTCCACCCTTTCCACCAATTACTTTCCACACCTGCAGGTGCTATACCTCCTCTAAAAGTAACTACGGTAAAAAATGGTACAGCTACTTTGCTATCAGTAAAACTTGCTCCTGTATTTATGAGTGCATTGCCATTGGCCCCTGCAAATGGAGTTGGATCTAAAGCATTATAATTATATGGTTGTATCAATTTTGCATCACTCACATTTGCAAGTATATTGTTGTTATTGGCTATATCGCTAAACCATGTAAGCATACTTGCATCATTAGCACCGGTGGCTGCAGTAGTGCTAGCTGTATATTTTACATTGATAGTATTACCTGCCAACGTTGTATTTTTTATTCTTAAAGTATTATCCGCAATATTAAGGTCAGTAGGGCTTCCTAATCCTGCATCTATTAAAACACCTACAGGCCATCCAACAATAATTGAATTGTAAATAGAAATACCAGAATTTCTACGAATTTGCGAACCAGCTAAAAACAAAGAATTACCTACATTGTTCAAAGTAGCTCTTGGACCAATAGCCGTAACATTACTAAACACTGCTGCTGTTTTTGGTAATGCAGTACTACCTCCAGAATTATTATCGCTTTCAAATGCTTCCGATTTTGAAATATCTGCAATGGCAGAATCTCTAATAATTAAACCAAATTGTACATTACCTCTGTAGCCATTGTCTGTATCAAAATCATCATCCTGTGTTTTTGTAGCTATCAAATATTTACAATTTACTGTACCACCAAACCACTCAAAGGCATCATCTTTTGCATAAATTGTTTGTATATGATCTATTGTTGTGCCATTTCCTACAGCAGCCATTGTAAGACTATTTATTTCTTTATCGGGTACAAATGCATACCCAGCGTACTCTATCCGCACATAGCTCATAGTGCCCGAGTTGTCCGTATCAATTGCTGTTGGTACAGCTGCATCACCACTTCCTGCAAGCCCATCACCAAAAGAATTATCTACTCCACCTTCTACTTGAAACAAACCTTGTATAGCATTAAAGTTTGTATTGATACCTGCTTTACCACAAAGTATAATACCACCCCAGTCGCCACTTTGCGGATTAGGAGATGATGATGTAAATACAATTGGGTCTAATGCATTACCAACGGCATTAATTTTTGAACCTCTTGTAATAATTAAAGCTGCTACATCACTACCGCTAAAAGAACCTTTAATAACAGTACCAGCTTGTATCGTCATGGTATGATTACCTACCATGTAAACCAATCCTTTTAAAATATAATTATTTTCTTTCTTAAGTAAAGTGTCTGCATTTATCCGTCCTTGCAAAACAATTGTTTGCCCTGTAGTACCACCAGTGCCACCACCTTGGTTTACATACACAATTTCTTTATCGCCATCTGCTTCTATTTTTCGGCAACTTGTTATTGTTACTGCTGCAAGTGCTGCTAAGCAAAAAATGTATTTTTTCATTTTATGTTTTTTTTATTTTTTTAAATTTATAATGAGTAGTTAAACGTTAGGCTAAAAGTGGTGCCGTATATTCTTGTAAAACGATATGCATCTGTTTTTTTATCAAAATCAAAATTCCCATCCTTACTATTATTTTGATAAAACACTTGTTTTTGATTAATGATGTCAGACACATTTAATTTTATTTCTCCTTTTTTTTGTAATACTTTTTTTGCTATTTGAAAATCTAACAGTGGCCTTGGTAGTTCCCACACATTTGGCGAACCAGAGAAAGCACCAGAACCTCCTACTAAGTAAATGCGTCGTCCAATCATATTAAACAACATTGTTGCATTTAAGCCATATTTTTCTAAATCGTATAACAACCCAGCATTTACAACATAATTACTTTGTCCTTGCAATGGCCTATTCAAATCTTTTAATTCATCTTTTACATTGCTTTTTATTAAAGAAATATTAGATTGAAACGTGAAGTTTTTTAATGTAGAAAACGCATCTAATTTTTTTCTAAATTCTATTTCTACACCATAAGAGTACGCACTTTTTGGATTTATAAAACTAAAAGAGCCACCGCCATCTTCGTTGTAAAACTGCTCTATTGGGTTAATAAAGTTTTTGTAAAAACCACCTACAGAAAGCACTTCGCCAGCACGTGGATAAAGCTCATAACGCACATCCGTATTTATAATTTTTGTACGCTTTAGTTTAGGGTCGCCATTTACAGATGCATTCAATTCAAAATCGTATAAGCTAAGGCTAGCAAGCTCTCTAAGCTCGGGGCGTATTACCGTTTGCGAAGCAGATACACGAATATTGGTTTTATTATCTAACTTATAAGTAAGATTTACTCCAGGCATAAAATCTGTTTGGTTAGTATTAAAATGCCTTGGATCATACTTTTTTACACTACCAATAAGTTGGTCATAATTTTCTACACGCAAGCCCCATACTGCACGTAATTTATTTCCAATAGGATTATCAAATTGTACATAGCCTGCATTTAGAATGGTATTGGCCATGTACCTAAAATTTTTATTTTTAATGGCATCAAATCCAAATTTTGTATCTGTACCATTTCCAAAATTTTCTGGTGCAAAAATTTGGTCGGGCGATAGTTTCTTTAAAGAGAAATCAGGTGTCTTAGAAGGTAGATATATGGCAAACAATTGTGCATCGTACAATCTATCTTTTACTTGAATCATGTAGCCCGTTTTTAACGTATGCTTTTTTCCAAATGCATTAAAATTATATGCAGCATCTGCGCCACCTGTGTATATGTAATCGCTCAGGCTTTGGTAAACCCTGCTACCACTTTGTTGTGATAATGAATTTGAAATAATAGCTTCGTAAGCTGCAGAAGTATTTTCTCTGCTATAAGACAATCTTTTTTGATCAGGCACATACCCATCTAAAATATTAAATGCGCCATACCATTTTAGTTTTAAATCTTTAGTAATACCATGCTCACCATTTAGCTGTGTTGTAAAAAATATGTTTTGCTTAAATGTAAAATCAGTTCCTTTTATTAAGGTATCCGTTCCTCTATTTCTATCATAACCTTGTCTGTTTAAAACAGCATTATTACCATTTACATTTACCAATACTTTACCCGACACTTTATTAAGCGAATTTAATTGTACCGATAGACTTGCTAAACCACCTACAGTAGTTTCTTGAATAAATTTACTATCATCAAAACTACTTACAGTACCAAATACATTGTTATTTTCTAGGTTATTGTTTCTATTAAGTAAGGTTTGATTTTTATAACTTTTATTATAAGATATACCCACAGAACCGCCCATTTTTTTTCCTAAAAATTTTCCTGTAAAGCCGCCGTTTAGTTGTACCGATGCATTTAGTGGAGCAGTTATTTTAGCAGGCGCCCAAGAGTTGCGCATTTGTTTTCCTACCAGTGCTTTTCCTGCGATATTTCCGTCTGTTATTCCAATAGTATCAAAGTTAGACTTGGTAGTATAAGAAGCTGGCAATCCTCTTGTACCATCATCAATACCCAACCAATCTGTTTTTCCTCCTTGCCCATCTTTGTAAAAATCTTTACCCGTAGTTTGTGTATTAAACCCTGTACCCAATTGTATATTAAAAAAGTTTTTTGCAGGTATATCTTTTGTGTTTACTTGTATCAATCCACCAGCCCACTCGCCCGGGTACTCGGGTACAAATGCTTTGTTGATGATGATATTGTCAATCATCTGTGCAGGTATCAAATCAAAAGAAAATGTTTTTCTATCTGGCTCCGTGCTTGTCAATAAAATTCCATTTAGCATGGCTTGGTTGTATCTATCTGCAAGCCCACGAATAATAATAAATCTACCATCTTGTATACTAATGCCTGCTATACGTTTGAGAATTTC
>JAYSOC010000148.1:0-5070 GCA_043723285.1 Ferruginibacter sp.
GGGTTTTGTTTTGCTACTCAAAAATGTGTTTGCCACAAAGTCTCAAAGGCACCAAGGAAAAACTTCGATTTTGGTTTGTTTCGCAAAAAGGTTATTTGCCGAGAAGTCGGGAAGGCGTTTTTTGAAAAGGCAAGGCGGGAAGGGAAATGCTACGCATTTTAGAAATACATTTTAAACATAGAGGCGTAAAGAATTAGAGAGTCGCACAACCTTGAACCTTGAACCTTGAACCTTCAACTTTGAACCTTGAACTTTTAACTTTGAACTTTTTTCTCCCACTCCCAAGCAGAACGCATCATATCTTCTACATTATATTTTGTATGCCAGCCCAATTCATTTTTTGCTTTATCGTTGTTGGCATAAATGGCCACAACATCGCCTGCACGTCTTTCTGCTAAAATATAGTTTAACGAAACGCCACTTACTTTTTCAAATGTTTTTATCATTTCTAAAACGGTATTACCTATGCCTGTACCAAGGTTAAAAATTTCGCAGTTTGTTTTGTTTTTTTCTTTTTCTAATAATTGAAGTGCTAGTGTATGTGCATGTGCAATGTCGCATACATGTATATAGTCACGTACACAAGTACCATCTTTGGTATCGTAATCGCTGCCCCATACTTTCATTTGTGGTAATTTGCCAATGGCTGTTTGCGTAATAGCTGGTACAAGATTTTGTGGTTTTCCAATTGGTAATTCTCCAATAGCAATTGATGGATGCGCACCTACAGGATTAAAATAACGCAACAAGACTGCTTTCATATTTGATGCGGTACTCAATGAACTTTGTATAATTTTTTCGCTCATTTGTTTTGTAGCACCATACGGTGAAGATGCTGGTTGAAAAGGAGAATCTTCTGTAACAGGAATGGACAATGGATTGCCATAAACGGTACATGAAGACGAAAAAACAAAATGCGGCACATTAAATTCTGCAGCACATCGTAAAATATTTATAAGAGAATTTAAATTGTTGTCGTAATACTCCAATGGTTTTTCCACTGATTCGCCCACGGCTTTGTATGCAGCAAAATGGATGATACCGGTTATGTTGTCGTTTTCTTGAAAGATGGCATGTGTTTCATCAAAATTGCAAAGGTTTACTTTGTAATTTTTTACATCTTTACCTGTAATTTTTTTTACACCATTTAAAATAGATGGGTTGCTGCGACTGTTGTTATCTATAGAAATAACGTGGTAACCATTTTCAATTAAATCAACAATGGTATGTGCACCAATGTAGCCGCATCCGCCTGTAACGAGTATTGTATTCATATTGTAGCTAAAACAAATTTTAGGTTGTATATTTTTGAAAACGCTTCATCTCTACTAATAAGTGTAGCATTGTTATGTATTGCTGTTCCTGCTATGATTGCATCAGGTAATTTTAAATTATATTTTTTTCGGATAGAAATTATATGATTATGTAAAGTAAAATCATTTTTTGTAAGTTCAATAATGTCAATAGTATTTAGGTATTCCTCAAATAAAAATTTATCTTTTACAGAAAGTCCTTTATTAGCCAAAAATTCAAATTTGGTTATAATTGAAATAGCTACCGTAATTGGTTTCTTAAAATTCTTTTTAAAAAAATTCACATCTGATAGTGCTTCACCTATAGTATTTGTGTCTAAAATAACATTAATCCCACTCATTTCTTATTTCTTTTTGATATGCCAACCAATCTCCCTTCCATTCAAGTTTACCAGCAAAATCTGCTAAAGTTTTTTTACTTTTTACTTTTACTTGCTCTACAATTACAAGTACTTCTATTTCTTCTGCAAGATTTGTAATTGGCAACTCAATTTTATACTTTCCCGTTTTTGTTCTTTTGGCTATGGCCTTTATAGCTTCCATTTTTATTGTTTGTACAAATTTAAGTTTTTATTGCTTTTAAATACAATTTTATACAACAACATGCGATAGCAAAAAAAAGGCTACCAACATATTACCGTTAGTAGCCTATATATCTTTTTCAAAATTTTTACCCATGCCCTAAGAAAAACCGAACTATAAAATAAGTTATTGCCGCAAGCAAACCACTTACAGGAATAGTCAATATCCAAGCCCATAATAGATTTACCGTAACACCCCAACGCACTGCACTTAAACGTTTGGTAGCGCCTACGCCAATTATACTTCCGGTAATAGTATGTGTAGTTGAAACTGGTATAGCCATTTGCGCTGTAAAAAATAAGGTTAATGCGCCTGCTGTTTCTGCGGCTACACCTTCAAGAGGTGTAACTTTTGTAATTTTTGTGCCCATGGTTTTTACAATTTTCCAACCGCCACTCAACGTGCCAATTCCAATAGCAAGATAACATGCAATGGGAACCCAACCTGGTAAATCAGAAAAGTTTTGTATGTTTCCACTAGTAATTAATGCCACACCAATTACACCCATTACTTTTTGAGCATCGTTACCACCATGCCCAATACTAAATGCTGCGGAACTTAATAGCTGCAATTTTTTAAACATGTTGGCCATTTTGTAAGCATTTGGTGTTCTAATTTTCTCTACATACAAATAAATTAAACAAAACAAAATTGATGTAAATACAATACCCCAAGCTATAATTCCATTATCTGATTTTTCAATATCTTTAGCTAATGCTTTTTCTATGCTAAACTTTTCTATTTTTTCTTGTACTTTCTTTGCAAACTCTGGTGCGATAGGGTAAATGGCGTTTAATGCAATCATTGTACTATCTAAAGAAAGTTCTTTTTTAAAATATTTTTTAATAGGAGCTTTATAATCTTCTGTAAGTTTTTTTGCAATTGCAAATTCAGCTTTTACTGTTGTATCACTCGTAGATTTAGATTCTAAAATTAAATACCCATTTGCATTTCTTACATCATCTTTTAATCTGCTTGCTTCTATATCTTTTAACCAACCTTTATCTTGTGCATTTTTTGCAATAGCACTTGCGCCTATTTTATCATAACTTGCTAAGTAAGTTTTTATGCTATCGTAGTTTGGTGTTGCTTTTGCTAACTTTTCTTTAGCGGTATTTAAGAATTTAATATTTGTACTATCAATAGCATTAGCAGCAAATTTTTCTTCACCTTCTTTTTTCTCCGCATTATACTTATCTATCTTTAAAAACTTTTGTAAGCCTTTGTCCATTTTAGTTTGCTCAAATTTATTGAAGGCAATAAATGTGAGAAAAGTGGCTAAAGCAATGATACCAATACGCAACCAAATATTACGCATAATGGTTACAATGGTAATAAAAATGGAGATAATCATACCAACGAGCGGTGCAAAGAAAATAAAGATGACTATTTCTATAATAGTATCAGATTCTAAAATGCTTGCCCAACTAACACTAATACCTTTTGTAGCCATACCATGTGCAATGGCAGCACCTGCAAGCCCACCTACAAGTGTGTGCGATGATGATGATGGAATACCATACCACCATGTTAGTAAATTCCAAAAAATAGCTGCAATAAGTCCAGCAAGTATTACTGGCAAAGTAATAAATTCTTTGTGTACTGTTTTGCTAATGGTATTGGCAACAGCATGATCTTTAAAAATAAAATAAGCCACTACGTTAAATAATGCAGCCCACAATACTGCCTGAAACGGGGTGAGCACTTTGGTGGAAACTACTGTAGCTATTGAGTTTGCTGCATCATGAAAACCATTGATGTAGTCAAATATTAATGCTAGTGCTATGATTACGATTACTAGAGTCATATTTATTAAAATGTGCTAATATGCTAATATTGCTAATGTGCTAATGCCCCATTTTATAATAGAGATTGCACTTTAATTAGCTGTATTAGCACATTGGCTAATTAGCTAATTAATTTATGCGTACTTCACAATTATGCTTTCAATTACGTTTGCAGCATCTTCGCATTTATCGGTAACGATTTCCATTACTTGATAAATTTCTTTTTTCTTTATCACTTCTTTTGCATCTGGCTCTGTAGCAAACAAGCGCTCAATACTCATATCATAAATATCGTCTGCTTGGTTTTCTATACTATTTATAGCTACCAAAGCATCGGTTATTTGACGCATATTTTTCATATTGCGAAGTTCTGTAACGGCATTGTAAACAGCTACACAACCTAGAGGAATAATATCGCCAAATTTTCTGATGCCAATATCATCCGGATTTACTCTGTAGAAATTTATTTTTTTAGCAGTAGCATAAATATAATCTGCAATATCGTCTAATGCAGATGCTAGGTAGTGAATATCTTCTCTATCGAATGGCGTAATAAAATTTCTACCTAGCTCCATAAATATCTGGTGTGTAAGGTCATCATTTACATGCTCCATATCTTCTATTTCTTTCAAATATTTTGCACGGGTATCGTAGTCTGGCTCGTTTACCATTTCTTTTAATTTGTCACCCATTTTTACAAGCTCCTTGGCTACACTTTCAAATAATTGATAAAAAATTCTGTCTTTAGGTAAAAAAATTTTTAGGATTGAGTTTATGCCTGCCATGATAGTTATGTTTTAGTGGCAAAAATAGCGTTAAAGCACTTTATTGGCTTTGGTTTGAAATTGGTAACTATTTCTTAACATAGGAGCCATTTTAGCTTTACTTAACCTGAAATTAATCTTACTTAACGATTTGGTAACATACCCTTCATGATGGCTTAACATTGAAGTGTTCTCTTTGCACTCAAATAAATAAAGAAATGAGATCATTATTACTGTCATTTATCATTTTATTAAGCTCAGTGGTAGTATTTGGGCAAAAAGGTAAGATAGAGGGAAAGGTTACAGATGCTAAAACAGGACAACCGCTTACTAAAGTATCTGTAATTGTAAAGCAAAATGGTAGAGGAACAGCTACGGATGTAGATGGAAATTATAGTATTACTGTACAAGGTGAAAAATATATTTCATTAATATTTTCTTATAGTGGTGTAAGCCAACAAATAGATAGTATTGAAATAAAAGATGGAGTAATAACGATTCAAGATTTTTCATTAAAGCAAAGAGAGAAAACGGAAGATCCCGTTGTGGTTCGTTCCTCAAGTAGTGCAAGAAAAGAAACGGCTGCATCATTAATTACCTTTCAAAAAAATACCAATACGGTTG
>JAYSOC010000149.1:0-5063 GCA_043723285.1 Ferruginibacter sp.
ATGGGGGAGTGGAATCAACAGCATTTTTTATATCATTAAAATCTGCTAAGCGGCTTATACCATAATGCGTCATTTCAAATTTAATATCATCTAAAGGGTGCCCACTCATGTACATACCCGTAACATCTTTTTCAAAATCTAATTTTTCTACCAACTGCCATGGCGCACATGGTGCTAGTTTTGGGGGAACAATATCGGGCATTTGCAAATCGCCAAACAGCGTATTGGCGCTGCCTGCAGCTTGGCTTTGAAAAACCGAACCAAACTTTACAATTTTATCCAGCGCAAGCACATCGCCAGGTGCTTGAAAAAAATATTGAGCTCTGTGCATGTCTTCAAAGCAATCAAACGCACCACTGTAAATTAAACTCTCCAATGTTTTTTTGCTTACTGCTTTTAAATTTACTCTGCGTACCAAATCAAAAACATCTTTAAATTTTCCGCCTTTGTTTCTTTCGTCCACAATACTTTCTATAGCGTTTTCTCCTACACCTTTCATACCACTAAAACCAAATCGTATTTCGCCTTTATCGTTTACCGCAAAACCATTGTTCGATTCATTTATATCGGGGCCATATACTTTTAAACCCATGCGCTTACACTCTTCCATAAAAAAAGTAATCTTATCTATACTGCCAGCATGGTTCAAAACTGCTGCCATATACTCTGCAGGGTAATGTGCTTTTAAATAACCAGTTTGATACGCCACATATGCATAACAAACCGAGTGCGATTTGTTGAAAGCGTATTGTGCAAAGGCTTCCCAATCGGTCCAAATTTTTTCTAAAATTTTTGCATCATGTCCTTTGCCGGTAGCGCCTGCAATAAAATCGCCTTTCATTTTATCCAATGTTTTGCGATCTTTTTTGCCCATGGCTTTTCGCAAAATATCTGCTTGGCCTTTGCTAAAACCGCCTAGCTTTTGAGAGAGCAACATTACCTGCTCTTGATAAACGGTAATGCCATAGGTTTCTTCTAAGTATTCTTGCATTTCGGGCAAGTCGTAAGTAACTTCTTGCTTGCCATTTTTGCGTGCAATAAAATTTGGAATGTATGCCATTGGGCCTGGGCGATACAAGGCATTCATAGCAACCAAATCGCCAAATTTATCCGGCTTTAATTCTCGCAAATATTTTTGCATACCAGCACTTTCAAATTGAAAAGTAGCGTTGGTTTCTGCTTGACGATACAACTGATACGTTTTATCATCTTCCAAAGAAATTTCATTAATATCTATAGCAATGCCATGATGCTGTTTGATAAGGGCCAATGCCGTTTTTAAAATGCTCAAAGTTTTTAAACCCAAAAAATCCATTTTAATTACACCAGCTTCTTCAATAGAATTTCCTTCAATTTGCGTAAGCCACAATTCACTTTCTTTAGAAGTAGCTACAGGTAAGAGTTCTGTGAGATCTTTTGGTGCAATGATGATAGCCGATGCATGTATGCCTGTGTTACGTACAGAACCTTCTAACTTTTCAGCTTCTTTTAAAACCTTTGCTAGTTCGTCGTTTCCTTTATAAAACTCTCGTAGTTTTTTTATTTTTTCTATATCATCTGCTTGAAGTTGTTCTTTTTCTTCTAAAGATTTTTCGCCACCTTTTGTTGATTCTTTTATAGTGATGGGAGCTTTAAGCAATCGTTTCAAATTCATACCTGGGCGCTCTGGCACAAGGCTAGATAATGCACGACTTTGTTGCAGCGGTAAATCCATTACCCGAGCCACATCTGCAATACTACTTTTTGCAGCCATGGTACCATACGTAATAATTTGCGCTACTTGGTTTTTGCCATATTTTTCTACCACATAATCTATTACTTTTTGGCGGCCTTCATCATCAAAATCTGTATCTATATCTGGCATGCTCTTACGCTCCGGATTTAAGAAACGCTCAAAAAGTAAATTGTATTTTATAGGATCAATATTGGTAATACCAATACAATAGGCTACCACACTGCCAGCGGCTGAACCACGCCCCGGACCTACGAATACACCAATTTCTTTTCCTGCTCGTATAAAATCGCTTACAATAAGAAAGTAACCAGCAAATCCCATTTCTCTTATTACACCCAATTCAAATTGTATTCTTTCTTCGGTAGATGGGGTAAGAATTTGATAACGATTTTTTGCTCCTGTCCATGTAAGATTTTCAAGGTATTCATCCTGCGTTTTAAAATTGGCAGGTACCGTAAAATGGGGGAGGAGTATATCTCTTTTTAAATCTAATAAATCTATTTTAGAAATCACTTCGTTTGTGTTGTCAATGGCTTCTGGTAAGTCTTGAAAAACTTCTATCATTTGTTTTTGCGACTTCAAAAAAAACTGATCGTTAGGAAAAGCAAAACGTTTTCCTTTACTACTTAAATCATCATCACCATGATCACGAGATGCTGGAGTCGTTTGCTTTTCGCCAGTGTTTATACACAACAAAATATCGTGTGCATTAAAATCTTCTTGCTCCACATAATGTGTATCGTTGCTTGCAATAACTTTTACATTATATTTTTTTGCAAATTTTAAAAGTATCTGGTTTACTTTATCTTGGTCGGGAATACCGTGCCTTTGCAACTCTACATAATAATCTTCTTGAAAAATATTGAGCCACCATTTAAATTCGTTCTCGCCTTCTTCTTCGCCTTTTTTAAGAATGGTTTGTGGTACTAATGCACCCAAGCAACATGTTGTAGCTATTAATCCTTCGTGGTATTTGTGTATGAGTTGTTTGTCTATACGTGGGTATTTGCTGTACATGCCTTCTATATAACCAAGCGATGTAAGCTTTACTAAATTTTTATACCCCACATCATTTTTTGCTAAAAGAATTTGATGATTACGAGGATCTCTTTCTTCTTTGCTAAATGTTTTTCTTGTTCTATCAGTAGTAATATAAAACTCGCAACCTACAATTGGTTTTACTTTTAGTGTGCCATCATCGTTTTTATGTTTGTAAGCTTCTTTTACAAATTCGAAAGCGCCAAACATGTTTCCATGATCGCTAATGGCAATAGCAGGCATACCATCATCAATGGCTTTTTTATATAAATTTTTTATAGATGCGGCACCATCTAATAATGAGAATTGTGTGTGTACGTGTAAGTGAGAAAAATTCATATTGGTATGATGATATATAATTATTTTATTTAGAACACGGATGACACGGATTTGAAGGATTGAAAAAGGATTTTTTCAAAACCTCGAACCTTCAACTTTGTACCTTCATCCAATACAGCAAATATCGGTTTTACTAAGACCAGTTTATTAATCGTTTTTCCACAAACTATATCAAATGATTAACAAAATAATATTTGCAACTACAAGATGTAGAAAAAATAATGCTTAATTTGGCAATTCTTAATTTACTAAATAAACAACTGGCAAGAATGAGAAATATTTTATTATTTACTTTATTATTTTATATTATTAATACTGCTGCTTTTGCTCAATATCCATCATCTAAAATGGTAGTATTAGTAAAGGGCGGCAAAGTAAAGTTGAATAAAAAAGATGTGAGTAAAGAATGGAAATTAGTAACTTTTACTAATGTAATTGATACATTTTCAAGAAAAAAAGAAGGCTCAAATAGAATACACAGTTATGATAATATTGGTATGGTTTTGTTTGAACCAAAAGTGCCAGGTAGTATTGTTTCAGAATTTCAATTGTATTTAGATGGAGTAGAATCTAGTAAAATTGTACCTAAAGAGTTTTATGAAGGTAAATTGACCATTGAAAAATTAGAAATAACGAGAAATACACCAATAGAAGAAATTAGGAAGAAATTGACAGATTATAAAGAAACAGATAGTGATGAAAAGGATAAATATCGTTTTTCTAAAGATGGAATTTATATTTATTTTTTGTACAATTCAAATAAAAAATTGAGCAAAGTTACTTTTGGGAAAGATAAAATGTAATAAAATAAGTTTAAATAACATTATTAATATACTGATAACGTTACACTTACTTTATTCTTTGTTGTAAAACACACTTTTCTCCTTACTTTTGCGTTTTAGAAAGGAAAGAATTTATTATTAATCTAATGTAGGACAAGATTTAAAGACAGGAAGAAACCACAAGACAAGCAAAGAATTATAGAAGCACAAATAACAAAAGAAAGCGTCTTATACGTGTAAACACAATTTTACGTATGAAGAAAAACTTGCTGTTTGTTTCTGTTGCGCTAAGCGTTTTTACAGTTACTTCACTCACCACTTTGGCTCAGCCAAATAGAAATTTTTTAAGAGATAATTATGCTGCTGGTTATAAAACTAATTATAGCAACGAAGCATCTCAAAAAACATTTTCAAAAAATACAGATAATACTGAAGATTTTGCAACTGAGCAATGTAGTCCTGTACAATTTAAATTTGCACAATTATTAAATAGAGAAGTGGAAACACTTACCAATACCTACCTCTTTAATTTTATAGATGAGTGGTGGGCAGTAAGATACCGATATGGTGGTACAACTATGCGTGGTGTAGATTGTAGTAGTTATACGGGTCAATTATTATACACTGTATATGCAGTGAGCATGCCACGCACAGCTCGGGGGCAATATGGCGTAACATCTAGAGTACGAAGAGATGAATTGCAAGAAGGTGATTTGGTTTTCTTTAATACCCGAGGTTTTGTAAGCCATGTTGGTATTTATTTGGGCGATGGATATTTTACACATTCGAGTTGTAGCCAAGGTGTAACCATTAGTAATTTGAACGAAGCGTATTACAGTAAGAAATTTATAAGTGGTGGTAGGGTAGTGGAGCAAAAGAAATACGAAATTACCGAACAACCGGAAGCTACGGAATCTAATTAGTAGAAATATTTTCTAAAGTATTTAAAACCTCAGCTGAAAAGTTGAGGTTTTTTGTTGTGTATAATTTTTAATTTGTTCACACAAAGCAGCTATTGTTAATATTTTGTTGACTTAATTGTTAAGGTATTGTTATTTTATTCTTATTTTTAATTATTGTTGTCCGAGATAAAAAAATAAAGGGTGGATTTTCCACCCTTTTATATTATACTTGATTTACGAGAAAAAGGATAATATGGACAAATCTAC
>JAYSOC010000150.1:0-13161 GCA_043723285.1 Ferruginibacter sp.
ACCAAGCTTAATGATACGTGTGTATCCGCCCGGGCGACCAACTACTTTTGGAGCAACTACAGTAAACAGTTCTTTTACCGCAGCTTTATCGTTTAAGTAACTAAACACAATACGGTGATTGTGGCTAATAGCTTCTTTGCTATCGGTAGCTTTTGTTTTTGTAATAAGCGGCTCAATGTAAGTACGAAGTGCCTTTGCTTTTGCTACAGTTGTAGTAATTCTTTTGTAAGTAATTAATTGGCAACCTAGGTTCATTAATAATGCTCTTCTATGAGAAGCTGTTCTACTAAGGTTGTTTTGTTTGTTTCCGTGACGCATGACTTTTTTTTTTTTAATTCACCTATACCGTGTCAGGAATTATAGGCTTGTGATATAATGTGCTAATTTGCTAATAAGCTAATGTGCTGATTTGCTAATGTGCTAATGTCTTTAAATCAATCTGTATTTAATTTTGCTAATGTGTTAATTTTTTAAATGCAAACAACAATCAAATTTTGATAATTTGCTATTTTTTAAAACCAAACAGCGTTCAAATTTTGCAAGTGCTTCATTAGCAAATTATCGAATTAGCTAATTAGCTAATTAATTCTCATCGTCTATCTTCAATTTGCTCAAGTCCATACCAAAACTCAATCCTCTATCTTGCAATACTGCATCTATTTCGCTCAAAGATTTTTGACCAAAGTTTCTAAACTTCATCAAGTCTTCTTGCTCATATTGTACAAGTTCGCTCAAAGAATTAATTTTAGCTGCTTTCAAGCAATTAAATGCACGAACCGATAAATCTAAATCTTCCAATGGTGTTTTAAGCATTTTACGTAATTGTAAAGTATGCTCATCTACCATATCTTCTTTCTTATCTTCTTTGGTATCGAACGTAATATTCTCATCCGTAATAATCATCAAATGCTGAATAAGAATACGACTAGCTTGTTTCACCGCTTCTTCAGGGTGAATGGTACCATCGGTTACAACATCCATTACCAATTTTTCAAAATCGGTACGTTGTTCTACCCTTGTATTTTCAATAAGATATTTTACATTCTTTATTGGAGTGTAAATAGCATCTACAGGTATATAACCAAAGATATTACTTTTTTCTTTGTGATCTTCAGCAGGCACATATCCACGACCACGACCAATTGTGATATCGATATCAAGTTTAGCGCTGCTATCTAAAGTACAAATTAATAATTCAGGATTCATTACTTCAAACATTGGAGTAGCTTCTCCAATCATACCTGCGGTAAATTCTGTTTTATTTTTTATAGAAAGTGTTACTTTTTCAGAAGTGATTTCATGATCACCATTTAATTTGAAACGTACTTGTTTCAAGTTAAGAATCATTTCTGTTACATCCTCTGTAATACCTTTTAGTGTTGCAAATTCATGATCTGCACCAGCTATGTTGATACCTACAATTGCATACCCTTCCAAAGAGTTAAGCAATACACGACGAAGTGCGTTACCTATAGTTACACCATATCCTGGTTCCAACGGACGAAACTCAAACTGAGCTTCAAAATCTGTTGCTTTTTGTAGAACTATTTTATCTGGTTTAACAAAATTAAAAATGGCCATTTTTATTTGTTTAGTTTAATTTAAAAATTAGTGAGTATTTAGTATTGAGTATTTAGTATTGAGATAGAACCCTAAAATTTTAAAACTTGTCTAACATCTATTGTCTAATATCTCAAGTCTAACAATTTACTTAGAGTACAATTCCACGATTAATTGCTCCTTAATATTTTCAGGAACGCTTTCTCTTTCTGGATATGTAATAAAAGTACCTTTCATTTCAGCTTCGTTCCATTCTACCCAATTGTGCTTAGGGTTTTTTCCACGAAGATTATCAGTAATAGATTTGTTGGCAGCAGATTTATTTTTCAAACCAATTACATCACCAGGTTGGCAACTATAAGATGGAATGTTTACTACTTCGCCATTTACAGTTATATGCTTATGACTAACCAACTGGCGTGAACCTTGGCGGCTAATACAAATACCCAATCTGTAAACAGTATTATCTAAACGTGCTTCTAATAATTTGATAAGGTTCTCACCTGTTACACCTTTTCTACGAGCAGCTTCTACGAATGTTTTGTGAAATTGTTTTTCCAACAAACCATACGTGTATTTTGCTTTTTGCTTTTCAGATAACTGAAGCGCATATTCACTAGGTGTTTTACGTTTTTTTGTAGCACCATGCATTCCTGGAGGAACACTATTTTTGGTTAACCACTTTCCGTTTCCGGTAATTAACTCTCCAAACCTGCGGGAGATCTTTGTTTTTGGGCCTGTATAACGTGCCATAGTTTAAATGTGTGATTTTTTAGTGACGATTCAGCATCATAAAAATCTTAAAAATCGATGATGAACCCTTTTATAATTAGATGTTAGACTTATAGATTTTAGACATGAGACAAGAAATTTGATAGTAGTTATCTAAAATCTTGTGTCTAATATCTTATGTCTTTTTTATACTCTTCTCTTCTTTGGAGGTCTGCAACCATTGTGTGGCATAGGTGTAATATCTTTAATAGATGCTACTTCAATACCGTTTTGAGATAAAGAACGGATGGCACCTTCACGTCCACTTCCAGGTCCTTTTACCAATACATCTACTTTTTTAAGACCTGCATCTAACGCTATTTTAGCACAATCTGCTGCTGCCATTTGAGCGGCGTAAGGTGTGTTCTTTTTAGAACCTCTAAAACCCATTTTACCAGCAGACGACCAAGAAATTACTTGACCTTGCTTATTGGTAAGACTGATAATAATGTTGTTGAAACTTGCAACGATGTGTGCATCACCATGTGATTCTACTTTTACGACTCTTTTTTTTGCAGCTGCTTTTCCTGTTTGCTTGCCGCCTTGTGCTTTTGCCATCTGTTTTTGTTGTAGGTATTCGTTTAAAATAATTTCTACTATTTAAAGTAGAACAGATGCAACCTTCCTGCTGGCTCAATAGCTATCTAGCGTTGTATCTTAAAAATCGGAGCCTGTATTTAATTAAAAATTACAAATGAAGAATTATGTAATTGGAAATTCTTCATTTGTAATTATTTTTACTTAGTTACTTTTTTCTTACCTGCAACTGTCTTACGCTTACCTTTTCTTGTACGACTGTTTGTACGAGTACGCTGACCACGAAGCGGTAACCCTTTACGATGACGAAGACCACGGTAGCAAGCTATATCCAACAAACGCTTAATGTTCATTTGGGTTTCGCTACGCAAAGCACCTTCGGTTTTAAACTCACCGTTGATGATGTTACGGATAGCCGTTTGCTCATCATCATTCCATTGGTTTACTTTTTTGTTTACATCAATACCTGCTTTTACAAGAATGTACTTAGCAGTGTTTGGACCAATACCATATATATAAGTAAGTCCAATTTCTCCTCTTTTATTTTTTGGCAAATCAATACCGGCAATACGAGCCATAATACTATTTTAGATTTATTATTTAATATTTATGATTGAATGGCATTTAAAATCTTAAATCACCAATCTTCAATCCAAAATTCTTATCCTTGTTTTTGTTTAAAACGAGGATTCTTTTTGTTGATTACGTACAAACGCCCTTTTCTTCTTACAATTTTGCAATCAGCACTGCGTTTTTTAATTGAAGCTCTAACCTTCATGATTGATTAATTTACTTTATTACTTAATACTATTTAAAACTTATTCTATTTATTTGTATCTGAAAATAATTCTGCCTCTTGTTAAATCATAAGGACTCATTTCCACACCCACTTTATCTCCCGGCAAAATACGAATGTAATGCATCCTCATTTTTCCTGATATGGTAGCCAATATTTCGTGGCCGTTCTCCAATTTCACTTTGAACATAGCATTACTTAACGCTTCTGTTATTGATCCATCTTGTTTAATGAGTGCTTGCTTAGCCATAATTTTCGGAGCGCAAAGATAGGATTATTCTTTTAATAAAAGAAGAAAAAATAACCTAATGGCTAAAATTACCTAAAATCAATGACTTGTAGCCAAAAATGAGCATTTTTCGCCAGTATTTCTTTTCAAATAAATGAACGTTGCCATTTATTTGAAAAGAAATAATACTTTATACAGGTAGAATTTGATTTAATTGAGAAATAAGAGGTAAAATATTAATCCAATATTTTCACCTCTGTTCTTCTATTTTGCGCTTTTCCAGCTGCCGTTTTGTTTGATGCAATAGGTTTTGTCATTCCATATCCTTTGGCAGTAAGTCGGCTCATTTCAATTCCTTTGGATGCTACATAAGCCATTACACTTTTTGCTCTTTCTAATGATAGCAATTGGTTTTTAGCAGCTTTTCCTACATTATCTGTATGCCCGCCAATTTCTATTCTATCATCGTCTTTTCTTACCAAATATGCCACCAATTCATCTAGCGCAATAAACGATTCAGGTTTTAGAATGGCTTTCCCTGTTTCAAAATTTACATCTTCCAGAATAAATGATTTGGCAGGCAGAAATTGAATGTCCACCACAAAAGGGTTTTTGTAAGTAGCATTTGCTTTTAGAGATGGGATATCTAAAATATTATAACTAGTAGAATCATTAAACCCTAAAATAAAAATTTCATACTTATCCCCTGCAGGTAGGCGCAAAGAAAACTTCCCATTATCTCCGCTCAAACCCTGATACTCTTTTTGGGTAAGTTGACTCTTAAAAACAACAATTTCGTGTACGAGAATATTGCCTTTAAAATCTTGTATGCTCACATCTACTGGTGCATCTTTGGCTTGCGATGCGTTTTGTACTTGGGCAGAACTAGCATTAGAAATTAAAAAAATAAGAGATAATAAAGTAAGTAATTTTTTCATGTAGCATTAGTTTTAAAAGGGTAAAGATAAAAAAAATTTTTAAGACTGCATTTTCAATCAAAAGTAATATGTGGGCTATTACAGTTTTACTAATATACTGTTAAAGAAAATTTTTATTCATAAAACTTTGCAATGTCTTCCAACCCTTTTCTTTCTATATCGGGCACCCAACAATCATCGGCTGCATAACCTACAGGTATTAATAAAAATGGTTTTTCATTTGCTGGGCGATTAAGCACTTTACTTAAAAAATTCATTGGCGAAGGTGTATGTGTGAGTGCCACCAAACCTGCATTGTGTATGGCTGCTAGTAAGAAACCGGATGCGAGGCCACAACTTTCGTTGGCATAATACACATTGGTTTTATTCCCATGAGCATCTATGTTATAATTTTTTTTAAATACAATAATGAGGTATGGCGCTATTTCAAGAAATGCTTTTTTCCAATCTGTTTGCAATGGCAGTAAATCTTTTTTCCATTCTTCGGGCATACGGCTGTTGTAGCTTTCATATTCTTCTTTTTCTGCTTCTACTCTTATTTGTTTTTTTATTTCGGGGTTAGTTACCACACAAAAAGTCCACGGTTGTTTGTGAGCACCGCTTGGTGCACTAGATGCTGTAAGAATGATATTTTCTATTACTTCTTGTGGTATTGGTTTATTGCTAAAATCTCTGCAACTTCTTCGCTCATTCATCCAATTGTAAAACGACAAGGCTTTTTTTTTCATATCATTTTCATTGTATCCTTCTTTTAAATGTTGCACAAATGGATAACCATTTGTAAGTTTTTTATTTTCCATATCCCAATTTTAACGAATATTGCTTGATATAAAAAATTACACTTAATTAATGTACCCATTAAACCCCCTTTTTTGCATAATAATATTTGCCATTGCCATAGCTACTTCATACTTACTGAAAAATATTTATAAAATAAAAGCACCAACGAGTAGGTACGAAACAATAGATGGGTTAAGAGGATTTTTAGCTTTTGGTGTATTTATTCATCATGCTACTATCTGGCATCAATATTTGCAAAAGGCAGATTGGGATGTGCCAAAATCTAATCTATATACTTTGCTTGGACAAGGCAGCGTTTCGTTATTTTTTATGATAACGAGTTTTCTTTTTGTTAGTAAAATTTTACAAGCTAAAAATGGAGAATTTAATTTTAAACATTTCTTTATTTCTAGAATATACAGATTAACGCCTTTGTATTTATTTACTGTTTTTTTATTGGTAGTAATTGTGATGTTTGTTACGCATTGGCATTTGAATGTAAGTCCGTTAAAATTTTTAAACTCCGTCGTAGCGTGGATGCTTTTTTCCATTTTTGGGGATCCAGTTATAAATAATTCTAGCTTTACAACATTAGCAAATGCAGGTGTAGCATGGTCTTTGCCATATGAGTGGCTATTTTATTTTAGTGTTCCGCTTATTTATATAATAACTTGGAGAAGAAAAATTCCAATCTTATTTTTTATATTAAGTGTTGGCTTTTTAGTATTTTTCTTTATTAAAAATGGTTTTGTCCGATATCACTTACTTTGTTTTGTTGCAGGGGCAGTTGCACCAATTTTAATAAGGTATTTTCCTATTTACAAAAAGCTTAATAAACATTTAGCAAGCGTAATTATTTTAGTAAGTTTATTTTTTATAGGTAGGTTCGACACTTCGCATAAATTAGTTTGTATTGCATTATTATCAATAGTTTTTATACTTGTTGCTTTGGGCAATGATATATTTGGATTACTAAAAAATTCGAGTTTAAAATTATTAGGAGAAATTTGTTACAGCACTTATTTGCTTCATGGCATTATATTGTTTACCCTATTTCATTTTGTGTTGAAGGAGGAAAATGTAAAATATTATTCATCGCTTCAATATTGTTTGGTTATATTTTTAATAACACCATTAGTAGTGCTGCTTAGTTTTTTTGCTTTTAAATTTATAGAAGAACCATTTATGAAAAAAGGTAAATTGCATTTTGTTAAAAAAGCAGATTCGCAAAAAGAATTCTGAAAAAAGCATTTTAAAAAATACAATGATAAAATATAAACGTGTGCATTTTTTTGATTTTATTATAAACTCATTCTTACCAATTTTAATTGGCGTATTTGTATACAGGCTTCCACTCTTAGATAATTATTTGTTATTAAAAAATTATTTTCCAGATGGTTTATGGGCTTATGCTTTAACTTCATGCATTCTTATTATTTGGAATAGAGTGGTAAATTATTTATGGCTATTATTCATTTTTCTTTTTTTTGTATTGTATGAAATTTTTCAATATCTTCATATTGCAAAAGGCACAGGCGATGCATGGGATATTATTGCCTATATTGTAGGTGCATTTATTGCAATACTTATAAATAAATTTGTAAAACTTTCGTTTTACAAACCCAAAACTACCGTATGAAAAAAATTACTACACATTATTTATCGGCATTAGCATTGATAATATTTGGAATAATAGCCTATGCTTGCACAGCCGCAAAACCTGTACAAACGCAAGAAAGAGGTTACTCTACTTCTAATAAAGATAGGCCAGTTTATATAAAAAGAAAATAAGTAAAAATATTAAAAGACTAACTGTTTTACAATCTCGTCTGCAATCTCACCACCATTTCATTTTTCCAAGAAGAAAAAGTACCTGCCAAAATTTGCTCTCGTGCTTGTGTAACCAACCAAAGATAAAATGCCAAATTGTGTACACTTGCTATTGTGAGACCAAGATATTCTTTTCCTTTAAATAAATGGCGCAAATATGCTTTGCTATAAAAATTACTGGTGGGGCAATCGATACCATCATCAATTACAGAAAAATCATTTTCCCATTTTTTATTATCAATGTTGATTATACCTTTTGATGTAAACAACATGGCATTTCTACCATTACGTGTGGGCATTACACAATCAAACATATCTATACCCAGCGCTATGTTTTCGAGTATGTTCCAAGGCGTGCCAACGCCCATAAGATAGCGAGGTTTATCTACAGGTAAAATATCACAACACAATTCTGTAAACTCATACATTTGCTCAGTAGGTTCACCTACAGAAAGCCCGCCAATGGCGTTTCCTGTGGCATTTTTTGATGCTATAAATTGTGCAGATTCTGTTCGCAAATTTTTATACGTGCTGCCTTGCACTATTGGAAATAAATTTTGTGTGTAACCATATTTATCTGGCGTGTTATCAAAATGCTTTATGCATCTGTCAAGCCAACGATGTGTTAGCTGCATACTTTTTGTTGCATATTTTTCATCGCTAGGATAAGGTGGGCATTCATCAAAAGCCATTACTATATCGCCACCAATAATACGCTGTGTATCCATCACACTTTCTGGTGTAAATAAATGTTTGCTGCCATCTATATGCGATTTAAAAACCACACCTTCTTCTGATATTTTTCTACTATTAGCCAAAGAAAAAACTTGATAGCCACCACTGTCTGTTAATATTGGTTTATCCCAACCATTAAATTTATGTAAACCTCTAGCAGCTTCTAAAATTTCTAAGCCGGGGCGCAGGTATAAATGATATGTGTTGCCCAAAATTATTTGCGCTTTTACTTCTTCTTTAAGTTGTTGTTGTGTAACTGCTTTTACTGTACCAACCGTGCCTACTGGCATAAAAATTGGCGTTTGAATTATGCCATGATCGGTAGAAATAGTTGCTGCTCTTGCTTTTGTAAGCGTATCTGTCTTCTCTAAATTAAATTGTAAAGCTGCCATAAGTAAAATGTGCTAATATGCTAATTCGATAATTTGCTAATGTAAAAATGCAAGAATAAAACAATTCAACAATAAAACAATGCAACAATTTAGCAATTAAACAATATTTTTGCAATCATGATTTTTTCAAAACTACTTGCACACTGGCCATTGGCTATTTTTATATTTTTCTGCTTACTAGTGTTTATTAGACTATTTTATTTTTCATTTTTTTTTGCAAGACTTGCATTTTACAAACCAAAAGCAAAAACAAGTTATAGAACAAATGCAGTTTCGGTAATTATTTGCTCAAGAGATGAAGCTGCTAATATTGCAAAAAACTTACCGGGTGTTTTGGTACAACAATACAACAGCACACACGAAATAATAGTTGTAAACGATAATTCTTACGACGACACAAAATATTTATTGGAAGGTTTAAAAAAAGAATTTAAACAATTGCATATTGTAGAACTTACGCAAGAAGCAAAAATGATTCCTGGAAAAAAATTTCCGCTAAGCATTGGCATAAAAACTGCCAAGCACGAAATTGTATTGCTTACAGATGCGGATTGCGTGCCTGCTAGCGAGCATTGGATAAACAGTATGCAAGAAGTATATGATGATGAAACTGAAATTGTATTAGGCTATGGGTCTTATCATAAAAAAAGTGGATTGCTCAACAAATTGATACGTTGGGAAACTTTTCATAGCGCATTGCAATACATGAGCTATGCGCTTGCTGGCACTACATACATGGGTGTTGGTAGAAATTTGAGTTACAAAAAAGCTATTTTTTATAGGCACAAAGGATTTAGTGCACACAATAATATACCAGGTGGTGATGATGATTTGTTTATAAATATGGCCGCTACAAAGAAAAATGTAAAAATAAATTTAGATCAAAATAGTTTTACACTTAGCGAACCTGCAGAGAGTTTTGGCCAATGGAGAAATCAAAAATATAGGCACTACAGCACTTCTAAATATTACAAACCATCACATAAATTCTTATTGGGTTTATACGCATTTGCACAATTTATTTTTTACCCTACACTTATTGCTGCATGTATTTTTTACAATTGGAAATTTAGTTTAATTGGTTTTGCAATTGTATTACTCTTTCAAACAATTGTATATGCAAAAGCAATGAAGAAATTGGGCGAAAAAGATTTGTTGCCACTATTTATATTTTTTGAGTTGTGGATGTTTTTTTATTACATCATCTTTGCACCATCATTGTTGAGGAAGCCTAAGGCAAGTTGGAAATAGATCTAAGATTTGAGATATAAGATTTAAGATTTTTCTAGAAAATTGAAGTTTAGAATTATTTTTATCAACTTATAGTTTATTGAAGAAGTATGGAATTAATTAAAAAATATTTTTCTGATTTTACACTTGAGCAAGAGAGGCAACTTTCTTTGCTTAAAGAATTATATGTAGATTGGAATGAAAAAATAAATGTTATCAGCCGTAAGGACATGGATAATTTTTATTTACACCATGTACTGCATTCGCTTACGATTGCTACACGATTCGATTTTAAAGCAGGAATGGAAGTAATGGATTTGGGCTGTGGTGGTGGTTTCCCAGGTGTTCCATTAGCCATACTTTTTCCTGAAGCCCAATTTCATTTAGTAGATAGTATTGGCAAAAAACTAAAAGTAGTAAATGAAATTGCTGAAGCAGCTGGTATAAAAAATATTACAACACAGCATGCCCGTGCTGAGGAAATAAAAAACAGGCAATTTGATGCAGTTGTTAGTAGAGCCGTAGCGCCGCTTGGTAGCTTGTGGCATTGGAGTAGAAAATTAATTCGCCGTGCAAAGGTTGCAGAAAAGGGAGTGCCAAATGGTTTGATTTGTTTAAAAGGTGGTGACCTTAATCAAGAAATATTTGAAAGCAATTGCAAACCTTTTGTGTGGGAGATTAATAAAATTTTTGAGGAAAAATATTTTAAGGAGAAATTTATGTTGTATCAGCAGGTGAAGTAATAACAAGGTTATAATTTTTATGCCTTTTACAATATTTAAACTAGTGTTTTCTTAAATCAGAATATAATCATTACAAAGAGGTTTAATTGTGGCTAAAGCCAAAACCTCCTTAATAATTTAAAGGTAATGGTGGGCTGAAGCCCAATTGCAATATATCTTTTGTCCTCGGCCTAAAGGCCGATGCTATTCATTAAATCCTAGGCTATTCATAAAGACAGAGACAATTCATAAAGACAGAGGCTATTGATAAAGGATTTGCCAATTCATAAAGCTTTTTGAATAGCTCCGCCCTTCAGGGGCGGAGACAATAAATTATAGTAGTAATGGGCTTTATCCCAAAATGCATTTCGGCTTTAGCCATTCATTAATCCTTCATTAATCGAAATCCATATTTTTTCACAAACAAATCATACTCTTGTGTAAATGTTGTTTTGCTATGATGCGCTTCTTGGTTTTTTATATACTCCCTTACTTTATTTACATCTTTTTCGCTTACCGAAACGGCAAAATATTCATCTTGCCATTCAAATTTTTCTGTTGTAAGTTTAAATTTATTTATCCAATAACTACTTTCGCCTTTCATCAACTGTGCTACTTCGGCAATAGTTTGTTTTTGGTTAAGTGATACTAGGCAATGAACATGCTCTAGGTATCCATTTACGAAATCAATATGAATATTTTTTAAACTTCCATTATCTTTTATATGTTTAAAAACATCTTGCCTTATGTTTTTTGTAAGCAGAGGAGCTCTGTTTTTTGTAGCCCACACAAAGTGAATCCAAATGTTTAAGTATGGCATTTTTTATTTAAAAATAATATTTTTTTTAATTGAAACATAATTTATTGAAAGTTTTATTAGTGGCTAAAGCCGAAAACCTCAAAATTATTTATGGTGCTTTATGGGCTAAAGCCCAATCCCATTTAATATATTTGACCTCGGCCTAAAGGCCGAGGCAATTCATGATACTCGAGGCAATTCATAAAGGTCAAGGCAATTCATAAAGTCCAAGGCTATTCATAAAGACCAATACTATTCATAAAGACCAATGCAATTCATAAAAATCAACGCTAAAATTATAAAAGCAGCAATTCTTAAAAGAACTTTTGAATAGCTCCGCCCTTCAGGGCAGAGACAAAGGAAATAAAATGGATATGGGCTTTAGCCCAAAATGTATTTCGGCTTTAGCCATATTCCTTCATACAAAACAATTTCTTAAAATTTTGCTATTATAACTTTCTAATGAAATAATATAGCTATTTTTAAGAAAAAAAATGCGGCTAATCATACTTTGTTTTTTTGCTGTTGCGTTTAATCGAACAACAGCCCAAGATATTTCATACAATCATAAAATTGTTGACACCCTTACCTCTCCAACCTTTTGGGGACGTGGTTATACGAATGATGGTATGAAAAAAGCTGCAACCTTTTTAGCGAATGAATTTAAAACGCTTGGGTTAAAACCACTGGGCAAAAAAGATTATTTACAAAAGTTTACATACTCAGCAAATACATTTCCAAGTAATATGGAAGTAATGCTAAACGATAAAAAATTGATACCAGGTGAAGATTATTTAGTAAGTGCAGATAGTAGAGGTATAAAAGCAAAAGGGAAATTAGACCAAAAAGACAGTGTAACTTTTATAGATGCTTCAGATAAAATTATTGTTACCCTCGAAAAAAAACTCACTTGGGATGCCGCCCAAAAAGTAGAAAACTATACCATAATACAATTAGATAAAAATAAATTTACAGAAAAACCAAAAACAATACAAGTAAGCATCGAAAATAAATTTATTAAAAAGTTTGATGCTTCTAATGTATGCGCCATGGTAGCAGGTACCCAAAAACCAGATTCTTTTATTTTCATCACAGCGCATTACGATCACCTTGGTGGAATGGGCAAGGATACTTATTTTCCAGGCGCCAATGACAATGCAAGTGGTGTTGCTTTGTTGCTAAGCCTTGCAAAATATTATGCTACACATCCGCAAAAATATTCCATAGGTTTTATTTTATTTGCTGGCGAAGAAATTGGCTTGCTTGGTTCAAAATATTATACAGAAAATCCTATTGTTCCATTAAAAAATATCCGTTTCCTCACCAATACAGATTTAGCTGGCACAGGCATAGATGGTATTACAGTGGTAAACGCAACCGAATTCCCAAAAGAATTTGTATTGATGCAAAAAGTAAATACTGATAATAAATATTTAAAAGCCATTAACCCAAGAGGGAAAGCTGCCAATAGCGATCATTATTTTTTTACAGAAAAAGGTGTACCATCATTTTTCTTTTATACACTTGGTGGCATAGCTGCCTATCATGATGTGTTTGACAAAGCTGCCACACTTCCCTTAACAGAGCAAGCAGATTTAATGCAGTTGATGATAAAGTTTAATGAAGGGTTGCAGAAATAAATTATCTTTCTTTTTTAGCTTGCCAAGCCAAATATTTTTACAAGCCCAAATCGTTTCGATAAAAGTTGAATATAGATATAATGTTGAACGGAGCGTCGCCAATGAAGATGCAAATAGCTGCTTCTTTGCTCGTTCAAAAAAAATTATTTTAAATCTTTCATCAAATAAATATCCGTTTGTGGTGTATTACCTATTGGAAAAG
>JAYSOC010000151.1:0-2041 GCA_043723285.1 Ferruginibacter sp.
CATTTCCAATATTAAAAAAACAGAAGAATATAAACCAATAGTTAGAGGTAGAGATATAAATAGGTATTCTTCATTTATCCCTTATGAATACATTTATTATGTAGATGGCACAAAAGTATTAGTAAGAAGTAGAAAGAGAGAAAATTTTGAAGTAGAAAATAAAATTTTAACTCAACATGTATCAGGTGGAATCAAAGCCTTTTTAGATAATTCAGGTTTGTATTATATGCAAACTATAAATGGGACTATTATTACAGATAAGAATTATAGTTACAAATTCATTCTGCCTTTATTAAATTCCAAATTAATGAATTTCTATTATGACAACATCTTCAATATTGGTGCAGAATTTACAACTGCAGTAGCAATTGAAAACATCGATTTATTACCTATAAAAAGTATAAAATTAGAATTGCAACAACCCTTCATCGAAAAAGCAAATATTATGCTTTCTAAAAATGCAGCCCTACAAGAAGCCACAAAAGCATTCATAAAATTATTACAAGCAAAATTTGAAACAATAAATATAAACACCAAGCTAGAAAAATGGTATAATCTTTCGTTTGCAGATTTTAGTAAAGAGCTGAGCAAGCAAAAAATAAAATTATCGCTAGCACAAGAAAGTGAGTGGTTATCTTTTTTTGAGCAAGAAAAACAAAAAGCACTTGCTATAAAAAATGAAATAGATGCAACCGATGCGGCTATTGATAAAATGGTGTATGCATTGTATGGGTTGAGTGAGGAGGAGATTAGGATTGTAGAGGGGAATTGAGAAAGCTGTATTATGAAAAGTATTTTATGTCCACACTTTTAATCCCGAAGGGATGCAATTAATATAGGTTAGACAAAGCATTTTTCATAAACCCCGAAGGGGTGGTATTAGTTATAATGTCATCCCTTCGGGATTTCTGCATTATAACATTGATTGAAGTCTATATTAATACCAGCCTTTCAGGCTTAACCTATGATTTGAACATAATACTTTTTAATCTCTACTTCAATAAAAGCTGAAAAAAGATTTGTCGCTCCACCAGCTGCGGTGGACTGAGCGATGTGCGTATATGTATGCGTGCCGCCAGCAGCGGCATACGCATACATATACGTACGGAACAGCGAAGGAGACCGGACTGAAGTTGACTTTTGCACCTCAACTCACAGCCCCAAAAATCTTAGTTCCTAAACTTTGAATTAAAAAAAATATCCAAATCTATTTTAGGGTTCACAAAGTCCCCCTTTGGGGGATTTAGGGGGCTACTTTTTTTCACTTATCTTCGCAGCAAAATCACTCACTTTATGTTTCGTTCGCACACATGTGGCCAGCTAAGAATGGCCGATATTAATACCGAAGTTACCCTTGCCGGTTGGGTACAAACTGTTCGCAAGTTTGGCAGCATTACCTTTGTAGATTTGAGGGATAGATATGGCATTACCCAATTGTTGTTTAACGAAAGTTTGAATACGGAGCTAGATGCCAACCCGCTTGGTCGTGAATTTGTGCTGCAAGTAAAAGGTAAAGTAAGTGAGCGTAGCAATAAAAATTTTAATATTCCTACAGGCGAAATAGAAATACAAGTAAACAGTTTTTCTATTTTAAATAAATCTATCACCCCACCATTTACCATACAAGACGATACCGATGGTGGCGATGAGTTGCGTATGAAATATCGTTTTTTAGACCTTAGAAGAAATGCGGTAAAAAAGAATTTAGAATTGCGCTATGCCGTAGGCAGAAGTACCAGAAATTATTTACACGAAAATAATTTTATAGATATTGAAACGCCTTTTCTTATAAAAAGTACACCCGAAGGTGCAAGAGATTTTGTAGTGCCAAGCCGTATGAATGCAGGACAGTTTTATGCACTACCACAAAGCCCCCAAACATTTAAGCAGCTGCTTATGGTAAGTGGTTATGATCGTTATTACCAAATTGTAAAATGCTTTAGAGATGAGGATTTGAGAGCCGATAGGCAACCGGAATTTACACAAATAGATTGTGAAATGTGCTTTGTGGAGCAAGAAGATATTTTGCAAATGTTTGAAG
>JAYSOC010000152.1:0-2039 GCA_043723285.1 Ferruginibacter sp.
TACTTATTGCAGATAATCATTTTAGTAAAATAGATCTGCAGGTTGCTAAAACAGATGATATCACATTAAAAGAGCAACAAGATTTTGTAATGCATTATTTCTCAAAAAAACTTACGAAACCAGCGTTATAAATATTTTTAAAATTTAAAATAAAGATTATGTACGAAAATAAAAATACCAAAATGGAAGAAAATCAAGCAGGCAAAGAGCATGGTGTTTTTCACCTTGGCTACAATGCTAAAGATGATATTTATAACAAAGCGAAAAATGAAGTAGATATTGACCCCGAAAATATTTTACTTCAAAAGTTTAAAAATCAAAATAACCAAGCAGAACTTGATGACAATGATTTAGGAAATGGGTTAGATGTGCCCGGAGCGGAATTAGATGACGAGCAAGAAAAGATTGGTGCGGAAGATGAAGAAAATAATTATTACAGCTTGGGATTGGATAATCATAATGAGTTGTATGAAAATAAAGAAGAGTAATAAGCCACTAAATACCCCCGAAGGTGGACTTGAAAATCTGTAATTATTGAATTGTATAATTATTAAATTGAATAATAAAAAATTATGAAAAAGATATTGATTGCAATAGATTACCACCCAACAGCACAAACAGTTGCAATGAATGGACATGTAATTGCAAAAGCATTGGGGGCTAATGTAGCACTGTTGCATGTTTTAGCAGATGCAACTTTTTATTCATCCTCTATTTACGACCCCATAATGGGCTTTAGTGGCTATGCAGATTTTAGTATGACTTCTATGACGATAAAAGAAAATTTAGAACACAGCTCTAATCTATATCTAAATAAAATAAAAACTTTTTTGGCAGATGATGAAATAAAAAATTATGTACGAAGTGGTAATTATGCGGATGTAATTATTGAAACTGCTAAAGAATTAGATGCAGAAATGATAGTAATGGGTTCACATAGTCAGAAATGGCTGGAACATTTAATAATAGGAAGTGTGACCCAAAATGTATTGCAACACATTCAAATACCATTGTATATTATTCCTACAAAAAAATAGTTTTACAATTTAAAAATATGCGAATTATATAACGAATACAAAGAATTGTATAATAAGTATGCGAATTAAAAAAGGGAGTTTTGCAATAAATAATTATAAAAATGAAAAAGATACTTTTAAACTTTCCCGTTATTTTATTTATAACAATAAGTGCAATCGTAAGTTGCAATTCTCCTGAGCAAAAAGTAGAAAAAGCAGAAAAGAATGTGAAAGAAGCTAATAGAAAATTGGATGTAGCCAATGCAAATTATCTTAACGACATTGAAGTGTATAGAACAGAAACTGGCAAAAGAATAGCAGAAAACACTCAGAGTATAGCAGACTTTAATGCAAGGATAGCAAACCAAAAGCAAAATGCTAAAGAAAAATATGAAAAGAAAATAGCAGAGCTATCTCAAAAAAATACAGACATGAAAAAAAGATTAGAAGAATATAGGGCTGATGGCGATGAAAAATGGCAAGTATTTAAAAATGAATTTACCGCTGATATGTACGACCTAGGCAATTCTCTGAGAACTATAACAAATACAAAATAAAAATGAACAACATAAAATACAACACATGTATTATAGCCTGCACAGATTGTGCTACAGCCTGCGCAATATGCACAACAGCATGCCTGAATGAAACGGATGTAAAAATGCTGAGCAAATGTATTATGCTTACACAAGCATGTGCAGATATGTGCCTTGGTGCAGTAAAAGCCATGGCTAGCAGAAGTGAATTTGCAAAACAAATATGCAAACTATGTGCAGAAATATGTACCGCTTGTGCTAATGAGTGCCAAAAGCATGCACACATGGATCATTGCAAAGAATGTGAAGAAACTTGTAGAATATGTGCCGAAACTTGCATGAGTATGACTAACGCATATTTATATGCATAACACAATAAAAAAGATGAAAAATAATATTATAAAAGTTCTAGCATTTTTTACAAGTTTATACTTTTTATATACTTGCGATAATAATGGAAAAAATAATATGAAGCACAATAAGGATA
>JAYSOC010000153.1:0-5043 GCA_043723285.1 Ferruginibacter sp.
ATTGTAACTTTACACAAATGATAATTTTATGGAAAAAGAATTATTAAAAAGAATAACGATTATACCAGGATTGATGGGTGGTAAACCTACAATTAGAGGTATGAGATTTAAGGTTTCTGATTTGTTAGGATATCTTTCAACTGGCATGAGTGAAGCTGAAATACTAGAAGATTTTCCTTACTTAGAAAAAGAAGATATAACGGCGTGTTTAGAATATGCATCAAAAAAACTTGACCACACTGTAATACTTGTATCAAATGATGCAGCATGATGAATTAGAATTTTGGATTGATTTAAATCTTCCTCCACAAATGGCTATTTGGTTAAAGGAAGGATTTAATGTGAATGCAAAATCTTTTAAAGAATTAAATTTTACATTAACACCTGATGTGGCTGTTTATAAAATTGCCGCAAGCAAAACGAATACGATAATCATCACAACAAAAGATATTGATTTTGTAAATTATCAAAATACTGTTGGTGCTCCTCCGAGAATTTTATACTTAAATATTGGGAATATATCAAACAAAATTTTAAAAATATTAATCCAAAATAAATTTTCGGAAATCTTAAATTTATTTTTAACCACAAACGAACCACTAATAGAAATTTCAACTGAATAAATAAACCATGAGCAAATTTTCTGACTTCAATTTTAAAGGCCATAAAGCCCTAGTACGTGTAGATTTTAATGTGCCGCTAGACGACAAATTTAATATTACCGACGACAATAGAATGGTGGGTGCTATACCAACTATAAAAAAAATATTAACAGATGGTGGTAGTGTCATTTTAATGAGCCATTTTGGAAGACCAAAAAATGGCCCAGCTGATGAGTTTTCTTTAAAGCATTTGGTAAAACATTTACACCAATTATTAGGCGGAGAAACAAAAGTCTTTTTTGCGGATAATTGTATCGGCTCGCAGGCGGGTATGACAGCTAATATGCTACGTGCAGGCGAGGTATTGTTGCTAGAAAATCTTCGTTTTCATAAAGAAGAAGAAGCTGGCGATGAAGCGTTTGCCAAAAAACTAAGTATGCTTGGTGATGTATATGTAAACGATGCATTTGGCACTGCCCACAGAGCGCATGCAAGTACGGCGGTTATTGCAAAAAACTATACTACAGAAAATAGAATGTTTGGCTTGCTTATGGAAGCTGAAGTAAACAGTGCAGAAAAAGTAATGCACAACAATGAAAAACCTTTTACAGCAATTATTGGCGGCGCAAAAGTTTCAGATAAAATATTAATTATAGAAAATTTATTAGACAGAGCTACCGATATTATTATTGGTGGTGGTATGGCATATACATTTTTAAAAGCAAGAGGTGGTAAAATTGGTGCATCGCTTTGTGAAGATGATAGATTGAAAACTGCTTTGGATATTTTAGAAAAAGCAAAACAAAAAAATGTAAGCATTCATTTGCCAGAAACAAGTACCATTGCTGATAAATTTGCAGCAGATGCCAATACAAAAGATTGCCCGAGCGATCAAATACCCGATGGCTGGATGGGATTGGATATTGGCGGAAAAGCCATTGGTATTTTTAGTGAAGTAATTTGCAAATCGAAAACGATATTATGGAACGGCCCAATGGGTGTTTTTGAAATGGAAAAATTCCAAAACGGTACAAAACAAATTGCACTTGCAGTGGCAGATGCTACAAGCAAGGGTGCATTTTCCCTTGTAGGCGGTGGCGATAGTGTAGCTGCGGTAAACAAATTTGACTTGGCAGATAAAGTAAGTTATGTAAGTACTGGGGGTGGTGCATTGTTGGAATATTTTGAGGGTAAAGTTTTGCCAGGGATTGAGGCGGTGAAATAAGAAAGATAATAATTTATAAATCTAAAACGCCTCTCAAATTTGAGAGGCGTTTTGTTTTGCCGTGTACAAGGAAGGCTAATAACATCGAACATCATTATGCAAGACTTGGAGGAAATTGGCAACTTTAGATAACTTATGATTACATTAAGCTACATGAAAAAGTTAGAGTTGATTGCTATGTATCTAATTGTTGTTAAATTAGCGTAAAATTTAAAAAATACACTTATGGGAAAATTTGTAATTAAAACAGGCAAGAACGGTCAATTTTATTATAACCTAAAAGCAAACAATGGAGAAATTATTTTATCAAGTGAAGGTTACACTACAAAACCCGCTTGTAAAAAAGGTATTATTTCAGTTCAGGTAAATGCTGCAATTGATGGCAGGGTTGAAAAATTGACAGCTAAAAATGGCAAGCCGTATTTTAACCTAAAAGCAAGAAACGCTAAAGTTATTGGCAAAAGCGAAATGTATGAATCAGAAAAAAGCAGGGAGACGGGTATTGCATCTTTAAGGAAAAATGCTCCTGATGCAAAAACTACAGAAGAATAAAACACAACAAAAAAGCGGAACTACAAATTCCGCTTTTTTGAAAAAATATACTCCCTAAAATATCTCCATCTCCCCACCCTGATTAAACCTTCCCATCTGCACAGCCTTACCACGTTCAGGCACTTCAATCACAATATCTACATCGTGTTGAAAACTATTTGCACCTCTAAAGTTTCCGTCTTTAGTAGATTGAAAAATAAATACAAATGACTTTGTAGGGTTTAATAATTTCAGCCTGTTTAAATCTTCGGGTGATAAACCGATTTTATTAACGCTATCTAAAAAAATAAAATCATAGGCAGATAGATTTTGGGGTAGTGAAGCAGATACAAACAAATTTGGATGCTTTACATTTTTATCGTTCAACTTCATTTGAAGTGTGTAATCCAATCCTTCCTCTTTGGCAACATACAAAACCTTACCATGATTGCGAGCTAAGTAACCTGCAAAATCAATACACAAATAAGATTTACCCATTTTAGGTTTACCAAATACCATTGCCGTAAAATTGCTAGAGGGGTCGCCAATAAGGTCTAACCATTTTCCTTGTAAGCCAATTGTATCAAATTCCATATTTGCAAAATCCATGCTGCTCATAATGGAGGTTTTTGCGTTAATGCCATTTAAGCCAGTACAAGCACAACCCAAAGCACCTTCCAATCCATTTAATGTCGCTTGTTCAATTTGTAAAGTTTTAATGCTTGCAGTAGTAATAAATGCTTTAAGATTTTTCTTCAGTTCGTGTATCTCAATAATGTAAGGGTCGTTATCCGTAATCTTGCCTTTTGTAATAGCATTATTAATTTGGTCAAGTAATAATTTTGCTTTTTGCTTCATAGCAATTTTTCCATTTAAACCAATATATCGTTTAATAAAATTGATTGAAGCCAATACTTTTTCTTCACCTACCAATTGTTTAAGTGCATCAAAAGTTTCAGGTAAAAGTTCGATTTTTATTTTTGTACTCATGGTATTGTAAGTATCAATCAACTTTTTTTGAATGAACTTTATTTGGTCGGCATAAGTAGATGTTTTGCGTATCTTTTTTTCAACAATAGATTTTTGCAGGGAGTTTATAAAACGCAATATGTCATCCTTCAGTTTTGTTTTACCATCCATATTTACAAAACGTTTTATAAACTTTAATTCTTCGGGTATGCGCTCAACATAAGCAGGTTCAGCTTTGTCAGGAATAGCACTCGCTTTTATAACTTTTATTGGAGTTTGTTTTACCACTACCTTTTTTGTTACCGTTTGCTTGGTTGTTTTAGTTGAAGCACCAACTGTCTCATTCAACTTTGTAATAAATAAATCAATTGTTTTTTTAATGGTATCACTGTTTTGGTAAGCATTCCAATCAGTACCATTGCTAGAAGCTTTCATTACAAATTCATTTCCCTTTTGCAATGCTTCGGGTAATGTTTTAAAATCAATACTATTTGTTTTTTCAAAATAATTATTCGTTGTTATCATGGTTTATTTTTAGGCGGCTAATAATGTTAATTCAAGTTGAAGTGCTTCTGCTTCCAATTCAAGCATCAGCACAAGGCTATTATTTTCTTCTTTTTCAGGAGGTAATAATATCGGTTTGCGATTTGTATAATGCTGCTTTGTATCTTTTATTTGATTGAACTGTGAAGTATTAATAGTAAGGCTGCAACTGTGGTTTGTTTGTAACAATTCAATCAGCTTGGTAATATTCTTTTCATGTAGTAATGCAACCATTTTATCAGAAGTCTTTTCAAAATTATTTTTCTCTACCAATTCCAAAATATCTTTATCCAAATAAATATCACCACCCTTTGCTTTAGAAGCTGCTACAATGATTTTAAAATAATCACCCGTTTTAAAAAAAGATATACCATTGTTGGTAGTGATGTGTGCGTTTTGTACCAACGATTTTATCAGCATTGCTCCCTTAATAATTGGTACAACAACCCGGTCTTGTATTTGCTCGGATGGATTCCAATTTTCAGGCATTAAAATACCCTTCTTTGTTTCTCCGTCTTTGGTTGTGTAGCTAACCAATTTGCCTTTAAAATCAGAAAAGGCTTGTAATAAGTTTCCTGTAATGATGTGGCGTATTCGCCTATCCACATTGTTTTCTTTTGTATAGTTTTCCCAATCAACATACAGTTCACTCATACTTGGTTGGTCGGTATTATTGCTTGCACCAATGATTGCCATAATATCTTCAGAATATGAAGCAGGTATCGCTAAATATTTACTGCTATTGGCAATAGCAAAGCGAAGTTTCATGGAAGATGGCGCATAAGGATTTTTCTTTTTGGTATCTATAACAAAGCCCAGGAATACCGCAGGTACAAGTTCGTTGCCATTGTTGTATGTTTCAATCGGATATTTTAAACTTCTGCTTACATAAAAGAATCGAAACATCGTTTCAACATATTGCTTACGATTGGTAAAAATCTTTTTAGTGTTTTGTATTTGTGAAGCCCTTGCTGTATCTAATTCTTGCTCTCTTTCAGCCACTTCTTTTTGCCATGCTTCTTTTCCTTGTTTTTCTAATATTTTAATGATACGTTTTTCAGTAACGATGTTTTTTATTAAGCCATCATATTTTGTATTTGTTTCTGTTTCTTCTTCCAATAAACGATGCTCAATATCTGCATGATATTGTTGCATTAATTCTGCTTGTAAAAA
>JAYSOC010000154.1:0-2034 GCA_043723285.1 Ferruginibacter sp.
GATAAAAAGCCATTTATTGATAGTGTTGCCATGATGTTTCAGTATTGGATATGGCGTGCAATAGGTGGTAGTTTAATGTTTATTTCTCATCTCATCTTCGCATATAATTTTTATAAAATGGTAACCAAGGAGGTAAAAATAATAGATGTAAAAGAAGAAGCCATACACCAATTAGAATTATTAAAAGAAGAACCTGTACTTGCTTAATTAAAAACCTATTTATAAAATGAATGTATTTAACGATCATAAAAAATTATATCCTATTGCTGGATTACTATTTTTAGTACTCACGTATGTTACAGTAATAATGCCCGCTTTGGCAAATCAGAAAAATAATATGCCATTGCCTGGTTCAGTAGTATTGAGTGGGGATGCACTTGCAGGGAAAAATGTGTATGTGTCTGAAGGTTGTATGGGTTGCCACTCTCAGCAGGTAAGAAATGTAGATATGGACAAAGTATTTGGCAGCCGCCCTGGTATTGCATCTGACTATGCAAACCTCAAGCGTATGAATGTGTGGCAAAACACTGCAACAGTAATGGGTACAGAAAGAACAGGGCCTGACCTTACCAATGTGGGTGTACGGCAACCTAGCAAAGATTGGAACTTGATGCATTTGTTTAATCCTCGCTCTGTAGTAGCACAATCTATCATGCCCTCTTACGAATGGCTGTTTGAAATAAAAGAAAACCCATCGAAAACAGATGTAGTAGTAAACGTACCAGCAAGTTTTTTAAATGGTAGAGTAGGAAAAGTTGTTGCAAAAAAAGAAGCTTTACAGTTGTTGGCATATATACAATCGCTTAAACAAACAACCCTACCCGATGCGGTTAAGCCAATGGAATTTTTGTATAAGAAAGAAGAAAAAATGGTAGCGGCAAATGGCACAACTGCAGCTGCACCTGCTTTTGATGGTAAAGCATTGTACAGTGCCAATTGCCAAAGTTGTCATCAGGAAAATGGAGAAGGCTTGAAAGGCGCTTTTCCACCACTAAAAGGAAGCCCTGTAGTAAATGGTGAAGATTTGGAATTGTATGTAGATATTATTATGAATGGATATGATGCGAGACCGGAATATGGCGTAATGGCTGCCGTAGGTACAAACATGAATTTTAATGAACAGCAAGTGGCTGCTATTATAAATTATGAAAGGAGTAGCTGGGGCAATATGGCAAAAAAAGTAAGCCCCGAAGAGATAAAAAAGATAATGGATTTTGTAAAAATAAAAGCGAGTGCTAGTAAGTAGTTTTTAATGATTGGAAATAAAAGAAGTTTAATTTTTTAAAGATTGTCAGGTTGAGTTTTTTTATATACAGCATCCTTTGGATAAAATAAAATATTATGTCATTGCAGATGACAAAAGTTCGTATCACTTGGAGTGTCAGGCTGAGCTTGTCGAAGCCGGTGCGCTTCTTCAAACCCGCCTTCGACAAGTTCAGGCTGACATCATAATAATTTGAACAATATAAAGTAATTTATAAAAGATGAAAAAAATAATATCAATACTAGGTTTATTAATCTCCTACACATCAATGTACGCATGCCCAGTATGCGAAAGAGCCAATGCAAAAAAAGCTTTTGGAAGCATTAGCCATGGCGCAGGGCCAAATAGCAATTGGGATTATGTAGTGGTATGGATTACCATTGTGATAAGCGTAATTGCATTATTCTATAGCATAAAATGGTTGATAAAACCTGCCGAAAAAAACGAAGATCATATTAAAAATTCTATTTTAAATTTTGAATAATCATGAGTACAAAAAGTAAAGTATTAATATTTATTGATGATGAGCAAAAACCATTTGGTGAATATTTAGCGCCTATAAACTTTGAATTAGACACAAGAAAATTAGTAGATGGTGACCATATGCTAAAAATTGTAAGCAAAGATCCATTGGGAAAAGAAGGTGTTAGAAAAATACCTTTCGTAGTGCGCAATGGGCCATCTGTAGCCATAGAAGGATTAAATGACAACGATGTAGTAGATGGCGTAATACCGCTTATGATAAATGCTTACGGAAAAGGAGACCAAAA
>JAYSOC010000155.1:0-5040 GCA_043723285.1 Ferruginibacter sp.
CAACTTTTTAAAAGTTGGCATCCGTTATTTGGAGTTTATAAGAACACAAATACGCTATAATATATTTATTACATAATCTATTGCACAATCTATTGCATAATAAAAGTTGAAAAAAGATTTACCGATGAAGAGCTCCCGACATGGATATCGGGACACGTGCGGGATAGAAGTGGAAAGCCCGGAACGAGTGACGAGGAACGAGAAACGAGAGAGGACTTGTAACGTATAGCCCGAACAAAAGTTCAACAGAATTCCTTCAGCCCACAGCCAAAAAAATAAAAAAACGGCTACCAACTTTTTAAAAGTTAGCAGCCGTTAATTTTAAATCTTAAATATTAAATAATAAATCTTAAATTCCCTTACAATCCTGCTCCATGGCAAGCCTTGTACTTTTTTCCACTACCGCAAGGGCATGCATCGTTTCTTCCAATTTTTGGTTCTACACGTACGGGCTCTTGCTTCACTGCTTCGCCGCCACCGCTTGGGTCGTAATAATCATTTTGGTTGGCTGCATAATCTTCACCGGCTGCTTCTATTTGCGCTTTGTTCATGTTCATTTTGCGCATATCGGTTTTTTGTTCTTTGCCTTCTTTTATTTGTCCAGCATTTGTTTGTTCTAATGGAATTGCTGCATGGCTTAAAAAACTTACAATATCCTTGTTGGTTTTTTCATCCATTTGCTTAAATGCGGCAAAGGCTTCTATTTTATAAATAACCAACGGATCTTTTTGCTCGTAGCCCGCTGTTTGTACGCTATGGCGAAGATCGTCCATGGCTCGAAGATGTTCTTTCCATGCATCATCAATTGTAGAAAGTGTAATGCTACGTTCCAATGCATTGCCCAACTCTGCACCTTTTGTGGCTAAATATTTATCCAAATTTGCCAATGCTTGTATGCCTTTTTTACCATCGGTAAATGGCACGGCTACATTTTCTATATGGTTGCCTTGCTCTTTGCGAATGTTGCCAATTATCGGCATGGTTTGCTCACCCAATGCAGCTTTCTTTTTGTTGTAATGTGCAATAGCTTCTTGGTACAATTTTTCTGAAAGCATTGGTGCGGCTGTCTTTTCCAACTCTTCTAGCGTAATGTTGGTATCCATTCCAAAGTTCATAATGGTAGCCAATTTAAAACCTTCCAAGTCACCCACTTCTCTAAAATTATGCACCAATCCTTCTGCTACAGAGTAAAAAGCATTGTCTAAATCCAACGCCAATCTTTCTCCAAACAAAGCATGGTTTCTTTTGCCATAAACAACATTACGTTGCTTGTTCATTACATCATCATACTCCAATAATCTTTTACGAGTACCAAAATTATTTTCTTCTACTTTCTTTTGTGCACGCTCTATACTTTTTGTAATCATCTTATGTTGAATTACCTCACCTTCTTTGTAACCCATTCTATCCATCAACCCTGCAATTCTTTCAGAGCCAAACATGCGCATCAAATTATCTTCTAACGATACAAAAAAGATAGAAGAACCAGGATCTCCCTGACGACCAGCACGACCACGCAACTGTCTATCTACACGCCTGCTCTCATGACGCTCCGTACCTACAATAGCTAAGCCACCGGCTTCTTTTACGCCAGGTCCAAGCTTAATATCTGTACCACGACCAGCCATGTTTGTAGCAATGGTAACGGCGCCAGTTAAACCAGCTTCTGCCACTACTTGTGCTTCTCTACTATGTTGTTTTGCATTTAATACATTGTGCGGAATATTTTTTTGCTTCATCATTCTACTCACCAACTCACTCACATCTACAGAAGTTGTACCAACCAATGTTGGGCGACCAGCTTTTATATTTTTTTCTACTTCTTCTATTACTGCTTTGTATTTTTCTCTTACGGTTTTATATACCAAATCTTCGCCATCAATTCTTATTGCTTTTACATTGGTTGGAATAGATACCACATCTAATTTATAAATGCTCCAAAGCTCTGCTGCTTCTGTTTCGGCAGTACCCGTCATACCTGCTAGCTTGTGGTACATTCTAAAATAATTTTGCAAAGTAACTGTTGCGTACGTTTGTGTAGAGGCTTCAATTTTTACATTTTCTTTTGCTTCTAATGCTTGGTGCAAACCGTCTGAATAACGACGACCTTCCATGATACGACCAGTTTGCTCATCCACAATTTTTACTTCATCTTCAACCACAATATATTCTTTGTCTTTATCAAACAAAGTATAAGCTTTTAATAATTGCTGTATGGTATGAATACGCTCACTCTTCATAGAGTAATCGGTCATCAAATTATCTTTGCGTTGTAGTTTTTCTTCTGCCGATAAATCTGTTTTTTCTATATCTGCAATTTTGGTAGATATATCTGGTATTACAAAAAAATCAGGGTCTTCGCCACTTCTTGTAATTAAGTTTAAGCCACTTTCTGTAAGTTCTACTTGATTGTTTTTTTCATCTATACTAAAATACAATTGCTCATCCACCTTAGGCATTTGTTTTTGCTGGTCTGCCAAATAGTAGTTTTCACTTTTTTGTAATTTCACTCTAATACCTTCTTCGCTCAAAAATTTAATTAAAGCACCATTTTTTGGTAAACCACGGTGAGCACGCATCAATGCAAGACCTCCATCTTTAGGGTCGTCATTACCTTCTGCAATTTTCTTTTTGGCTTCTATTAAAAAACCATTTACTGCTTTGCGTTGCGCCTCTACAAGTTTTTCAATACGAGGTTTAAGATCAAAAAATTGTTGTGTGTTATCGCTATGGCCTACTGGTCCCGAAATAATTAACGGCGTACGAGCATCATCTATCAATACACTATCCACCTCATCCACCATGGCATAGTGGTGTTTGCGTTGTACCATTTCGTCAGGCGAGTGCACCATATTATCTCTTAGGTAATCAAAACCAAATTCGTTATTGGTACCATAAGTAATGTCTGCATTGTAAGCTTTTCTACGAGCATCGCCATTTGGTTCGTGCTTGTCTATACAATCCACACGTAGCCCAAGCCATTCAAATATTGGTCCGTTCCACTCACTATCTCTTTTTGCTAAGTAATCATTTACAGTAACGATGTGTACACCTTCACCCGCAAGTGCATTCAAGTATGCAGGCAATGTACTCACAAGGGTTTTACCTTCACCTGTTGCCATTTCGGCAATTCTGCCAGAGTGTAATACAGCACCACCAATAAGCTGCACATCGTAGTGCACCATATTCCAAGTAACCAAATTACCTGCGGCGTTCCAACTATTTTTATGAACGGCTTTATCGCCTTCTATGCTTACGTTTTTATTTTGTGTAGCCAGTTCTCTATCTAAATCGGTAGCGGTGGAGGAAAGCGTTTCGTTTTCTTTAAACCTACGACTCGTTTCTTTTACTACTGCAAACGCTTCGGGTAAAAGTTCTTTTAAAATTTCTTCAATCTTTTCGTTGCGCTGTTTGCTAAGCACATCTATTTCTTTATAAATAGCGTCTCTACCATCTATATCGGCAGCGCCAAGTTGCTCAGCATTGTCTTTTTTGGTTTGAATATCTTTATCAATCGGCGACAAATATTCTTTAATACGATTTTTAAATTCTATCGTTTTGCTACGCAATTGATCGTTGGATAGCGATTGGTATTCTGCAAAAAAGCGATTGGTTTTTTCTACCTCTGGCGCAATTTTTTTTACGTCTTTTTCGCTTTTGTTACCACCAAACATTTTAGAAATAAATGAGAGCATAAATATGTTTTATTATAAAAGTTTATTGTTTTGATTCCGTTACTTGTCAAATATGGTGCTTGTGTTTGTTTTTAGCCAAAATGACAGTGTTTCCCAATTTTTATATAGGGTTGCAAATGTACAAATAAGTTTTTGGGTTTGAATGAGGATAAATGAAGGAACTTTTATTAGTTATTTAAACGCTTTTAGCTTGAATCTTTAATTGCTAAACTTTTGGAATATCTTTTTAGAATAACTTATTTTTACTAGAAATAGTTAACAAAACATGAGTGGTTTAAAAAACATTATTCTTTATAGTACAGAAAAAGGGAATGTAAATGTGGAAGTTGTATTTAATAATGAAACTTTTTGGCTAACCCAAAAAGCTATGGCACAATTATTTGGAGTAGAAGTGCCCGCAATTAGTAAGCATTTGAATAATATTTATGAAAGTAATGAGCTTGATGAAGATGTAACTATTTCCATTTTGGAAACAGTTCGAAAAGAAGGAACAAGAAATGTAAAAAGAAATGTTGAATATTACAGAATTGAAACAATTTTAGCAGTTGGATACAGGGTAAACTCAAACCAAGCCACTCAATTTAGAATTTGGGCTACCAATACATTAAAAGAATTTATAACTAAAGGTTTTTTACTCGATGATGAGAGATTGAAACAAGGTAAAAATTTTGGACAAGATTATTTTGATGAATTACTTGAAAGAATTAGAGAAATACGTGCAAGTGAGAGAAGGTTTTATCAAAAAATAACTGATTTGTATGCCTTAGCTATAGACTACGATAAAGATAATTTAGTAACCAAAGATTTTTTTGCAAAAGTACAAAATAAGTTGCATTGGGCTATAACTGGCCAAACTGCAGCTGAAATTATATACTCAGAAGCTGACGCCACTAGTTTGTTTATGGGACTAAAAACATGGAAAGCTGCGCCCAATGGAAAGATTTTAAAGAGTGACGTAATGATTGCTAAAAATTATTTGAATGAAGAACACATTAAGGAATTAAACAGAATAGTATCTTCATATTTAGATTTAGCGGAAAACAATACTAAAAGAGGTATAATAATGACAATGCAAGATTGGAGTAATTTTCTGATTAGTTTTTTACAACTTTCTAGCTATCCTATTTTAAAGGATAATGGCAAAGTAACCATGCTTGAAGCAAAATTAAAAGCAGAAGTAGAATTTTCAAAATATAGAATTGTACAAGATAAATACTATGAAAGTGATTTTGATAAAATGACAAAAGGATTAAAGTAAGTAATAACTAATTAATCCACTTCAACCTTTATTCTTACTAAATACTACTATTTGAGGTTAAAATATCTTATTTTTCCTTACTTTTGC
>JAYSOC010000156.1:0-2032 GCA_043723285.1 Ferruginibacter sp.
ATTGATACCCTTAAAGGTGGCAAATACACCGACGAAGGGAAATTTTTACCATGGGCTATGCGCATTGCACACAACTTATGTGTAGATCATTTTAGAAAAGTAAAAAGAAACCCTACTATTAAAACTAGCGACGATAGAGATATTTTTGAAGTAATAAGTTTTTCAGAAGAAGGCGTAGATAGCCGTATTATGAATGAGCAAACTTCAGATAAAGTTCGTCGCATGATAGATTTATTACCAGAAGATCAAAAAGAAGTAATTGTTCTTCGCCATTACGCAGATCTTAGCTTCAAAGAAATTTCTGACCTTACTGGTTGCAGCATCAATACTGCACTTGGAAGAATGCGTTATGCATTATTAAACCTTCGCAAAATGATGACAGAAAAGCAAATTGCTTTATAATATTATAACCCTAGCATGAATAAAAATCCCCGTTCAAATTATTGAATGGGGATTTTTCATTTAAAAACAATTTGGTGCTGTGGGCTAATACCATTTTTAAACTTTGGTTCGGGCTATTCGCTACAATCTTTTGTTCGTTCCTCACAAAAGGATTTTCGCTTCTATCCCGCAGCTCTTCATCAGCATATCATTTTTCATCTTTTATTATGCAATAGACCCACATATATTACTTTTGTAGCAATGGATATTAAAAACGCATACAACCAGTGGGCATCGCAATACGATACCAATGCAAATAAAACTAGAGATATAGAAGCTGTGGCATTTCGCAATACTTTAAACAATATTCCATTTACAAATAGTTTAGAAATAGGCTGCGGCACAGGAAAAAACACAGAATGGTTAGTTACAAAAAGCACTCAAGTTGTATCTATAGATTTTTCGGAAGAAATGCTTGCAAAAGCAAAACAAAAAATAACAGCTGCCAATGTACAATTTGTACAAGCCGATATAAAAAACGATTGGGCCTTTGGCAACCATTTCAATTTGGTAAGTTTTAGTCTCGTACTAGAGCATATCGAAAACTTAGATTCAATTTTTGCAAAAACAAATGAAGCATTAAAAAATGGCGGCTACATTTATATTGGCGAGTTACATCCTTTCAAACAATACACAGGTACAAAAGCAAGGTTTGAAACCACAGAAGGCACTACGGTTTTAAAATGTTACAATCATCATATCGCTGAATTTTTTAACGCTTCAAAAAAATACAATTTTAACTTAATTGAATTAAACGAGCATTTTGATGATGATAATAAAAATGAAATACCAAGAATACTAACATTGGTTTTTCAAAAAAAGTAGATAAAAAAGAGATAAAATTAATATAAATTAAGTAGTTAAATCATCGATAAAAAAAAGCCGATAAATTAAAACTCCTTATACCTTATTACACAAAGAAAGGCACCAAAGATGCAGCCAATAGGGAAAGAGAGTTAGCCAGATTAGAAAAACAATTAGCAAAGGATGCCAAACGAAAAGCAACATTTACCACAGAAGTGAATCAAAAAATTATTTTATCTCTTCACCAATGAATAAATAACGCTATCTAAAAACTTACCTTCATAAAATTCATTTTCTTTTAAGTGTGCTTCTTTTACAAAACCATTTTTTTCTAAAACTCTTGCCGATACCGTGTTTGCAGGGTCTATAATGCCTTCGAGTGAATGCATGTTCATTTTATTGAAACCATAATCAACCAACAGTTGAATAGCTTCTGTTGTTATTCCTTTGCCATGGTACTCGGGTAAGAGCATATAACCAATCTCACTTCTAAAATGCTCCCAGCGAATTCTGTAATGGCCAATAATACCAACTAATTTTGGATTGCCTTTAAGCGTAATAGCCCAATTAATGCCTTCATTTTTTTCAAGTTTATCTTGTATCATTTTTATATGCTCCAATGCTTCTTCATTAGTTTTTACCAAAGGGCGTGGAATGTATTTCATTACATCTTTATTGCTGCGCATAGCAAATATTTCACTTACATCATCGGGTGTAATTTGCCTTAGTAGTAATCTATCCGATTCAAGATTTTGAAATGGAAGGAAAGAAAAAGTTTGCATAAATA
>JAYSOC010000157.1:0-5037 GCA_043723285.1 Ferruginibacter sp.
GGATTCATGGCTATAAAATATAAAAGAGTTTTATTGAAATTAAGTGGAGAAGCATTAATGGGGGACCAGCCATTTGGAATACAATCAGATCAACTAAGACACTATGCCAATGAAATCAAATCGGTAGTAGATGCAGGAATAGAGTTGGCTGTCGTCATCGGTGGAGGAAATATCTATCGCGGACTTAGTGCTGAAAAATCCGGTGTCGAACGAGTGCAAGGAGACTATATGGGTATGCTCGCTACAGTCATCAATGGTATGGCACTTCAAAGTACTCTTGAAGATCTTGGAGTATATACAAGATTAATATCGGCTATTGCCATGCAACAAATCGCAGAGCCTTATATTCGTCGCAGAGCTATTCGGCATCTTGAAAAACGACGAGTGGTGATCTTCTCTGCAGGTACTGGTAATCCATATTTTACTACTGACACCGCAGGCTCGTTAAGAGCAGTAGAAATAAAAGCAGATGTAATTTTGAAAGGTACAAGAGTGGATGGTATTTATACAGCTGATCCAGAAAAAGACCCAACAGCAACTAAGTATGGTCATATAACTTTTGCTGAATGCATTTCGCAAAATTTGAAAATAATGGATATGACTGCATTTACACTTTGCATGGAAAATAATTTACCAATAGTTGTTTTTGATATGAACAAACCAGGTAATTTAATGAGTGTGGTTATTGGGGAGAAAACTGGTACGCTGGTACGATAAAAATTGTAAAAAAAATTAAAGGCGGAAGAAATTAATCTTGTGCCTTTTTTTTTATAACGAAGTAAAAAAATATTATAAATCCCAACGCAAACCAAAGCGCAAACCTACTGTATGAAATTTTTGTTTAAAAGTTACTTCGGCCTTGGTCATGGATGCAAAACTATATCGTATATATGGCTCGGCCATTAAATGTAATTTTTCATTTACTTTATAATAAATAGAAACGCTGCCTAAAAAACTTACACCAACATTTGATTTATACTGATATTGAGATGATGTTTTTGAAGAAGAAAGATTTATAATATTTCCATTAGGCTCTAATGCATTTCCTGTTTGCTTGCTAAAAATATTTACAAGTGCACCTGCACTAATATTGGTATGTAATCTTCCATTTCCAAACTCAAAACCAGCTTGTATTGGTATATCAAGTGTTCTATAAACATTGGTACTTTTTTTATATTGCACACTTGCAGCAGTATAATTAGCAATGGTATCTCCAACATTATTTACTTGCACTACATGTTCTAAAACAAAGCCATTAAAAGCAATAAACCTTTCATTTATTTGGCTGTAATTTATACCAGTCCGAAAACTTATTCCACTCCCAAAAACCCTTGTGTAACGGAGCCCCGCATTAAATGCATAATGAATACCAGTGCTTGCTTTGCGTTGCGCAATGTAAGCGTTTCCTGTATCTGAATAGGTTTTAAAAATATAATCTGGGCCACCATATAACTCAAAGTATTTTTTATTGCCTGCTGCATTTTCTTCTGCTTCTGGGCAAGGTACAAAAGCTATTGGGGGTAATTTTTTTAAATAAATTTTTGGAATAAATTTATTGTTTTCATTTACAATATCTAATGTTTCAACATTTGCGATAATTGTATTATTTATTGTTTCTTCTGCTTCTCCCTTAGAAATATGTATAGATTTTTTCTCATATGCATATTTATTTTTTCTGCCAATACTTGCTGTTTTATTTTCATTGTTTGATTCTAATATTACAGACGAAGTGTTATTGATTTTATTTATTGTACTATTTTTTGAAAAGATATTATTTCTATTTATTGAGGTAGAAGATATTTTGTTTTTTGGTTGAACTTGTTTACTAGTAGTAGATGAAATTATTGTTTCTTCATTTTCTTTATTTAAAGTTGTTGCGTCAGATTCTGATTTGCCATTTGATTGAACCTGATAGGTTGTAGCCGAGGTTACAGTTTCCTTATCTAACGTTTTTATATCGTTTTGTGTTGTATCATTTGTTATTGGCAAAACATTTTTTTCTTTATTTAGTGAAATTTCTTTTGAACCTTTATTAGAATTGGCCATAAAATAATAACCAATGCCAATGCACGAAAGCATTATTACTGCTATTGCGGCAATTTTTGTTGCATTATAAAACCAAAAAACTAGTGGCTTTTTTCTGTCTTTTTTTTGGGCAATATTTTCCCATATATGTTCACCAACTTCCGGCTTATAGCCATCAAATTGTTTTTGCACAAAATCATCAAATAATTTATTTTTCATTTTTATTTCGTTTTGCCTATTATTATTTACGATAGACATTTTTACATTTCATTTTATACCGCCACTCTTTGCATTTGCAATATTTCCTTCTGCAAAAGGTTTCTTGCTTTTACCAATTGGCTTCTGCTTGTACCAGATTGTATGCCCAACATTTCTGCTATTTCATCGTGTTGGTAACCTTCTATTACGTACAAATTAAAAACCAATCTGTAGCCATCCGGCAATCTATTTATGATTAACAATAAATCTTTTTCGGTAAGATGATTAAAAGAAGGCACATCATTTACATCAATATCTGTTCTTTCCCTTACTTCCTCTACAGAAATTTCTTTTGTATAACGGCTAACTGTATATTTTTTTAGTGCTGTATTTACCACCACTCTTCTCATCCAGCCTTCAAAAGAACCATCACCTTTAAACTGACTAATTTTATGAAAAATTTTTATAAAAGCGTCTTGCAGTATATCTTCTGCATCTTCTTTATTGCGGGCATAACGATTGCTTACCCCCAAAAGAGAGCTTGCATAACGATTGAAAAGCCCTTTCTGACATGCAGCGTCTTCCATTATGCAACCTTTAATAATTTCAGTATCGGTCAATATTCTAGGATTGATAACCTCATATTTATAAATAAGATACGTTTAAAGTGATATGTGCTGCCTGTCAATAAATATACAATTATTATTAGTTTTGCTAATAATCAAAATGTTAAATAACCTTTGTACCTATGGATTACGAAAAAAAGATACAATTATTGTTGTCGGAGAACGAATTTTTACAAGAGCAATTGGAAGATTTGAATAATGAAATTCGAAAAAAAGAAGAAGAGATTTCTTTATTAGGCGATGGTGCAGAAAGTGAAGCATCTCTAAGAAGCCGAATAGACAGCAACCTTATAGAAATAGCGCAATTAAAATATAATAGTGAAGAAGCTGCAAAAAAAACAGAGGTTATAGAAATGATGAATGAAGAATTAGAACTAGATCTTTATAAAGAAATAAAAGGAAGGCAAAAAGAACAAGCCGAAATTAAAGAACTTGTTTCGGTAAAAACAAACAATGATATTTTAAGTAGCGAATTGGATGAAGCTGCCGCCTTATATAAAAAAGTGCAAGCCTTAAAAAAAGAATTGGCAGAGGCAAAAAGCATTGCTGAAATGAAAGAAATAGAAAACCAACATTTGAAAGACGAAGTAGCCGAATTAAATGCATTGCTAAAAGAATTAAGAATGAAAAAAATCTAGCTAACCCAAAATGCCTTTTTTTGAAAGAAAATTATTAGACTTAAAAATTTCTTATATTTATAGTCAACTTATATTTCACCTTCATTATTAATTAAAAAACAACTTATCATGGCAGAAAACACAACATCAACAGACAAAACAGCTGCAATTGTTAGCTACATTACTCCAATTGGATGGTTGGTATCTTTTTTTGCACTTAATAAACCAAAAACATCATTAGGAACTTATCACCTTCGCCAAACTTTATTTTTATTTATTACAGGTATCATTTTTAATATCTTAATCAGAATCGTAGCAAATTTTTCCATATTTTTAAGCACGATTTTATCTATTGCAGGTATTGGATTATTTATTTTGTGGATAATGGGTTTAATTGCTGCCATAAATGGCGAAGAAAAACCAATGCCACTTATTGGAGAAAAAGCTCAAGAAATTTTTAAGAACCTTTAATTAAACTAAATTGATATTACCTTTAAGCATTCGCTAGATAACGGATGCTATTTTATTTTACAAATTCTCCAAATGAACTCCATAGCCGATATTAGAAAAGATTACAAACTACGTTCCTTATCAGAACTAGATGTGGCAGAAAATCCTATTGATCAATTTACAATATGGTGGAACGAAGCCATAGCAAGCAATATAGATGAAGTGAATGCTATGACAATTGCTACTGCTGATGACAATGGACGCCCACATGCAAGAATAGTTTTGCTAAAAGGTATGAGTGAAAATGGGTTTGAATTTTTTACCAATTATGATAGTAGCAAAGGGAAAGAAATGGCGGCTAATAACAAAGTAGCATTGGTATTTTTTTGGAAAGAGTTAGAAAGGCAAATTCGTATAGAAGGAACGGTATCAAAATTATCAGAAGCTGAAAGCGATACCTATTTTCTAAGTCGTCCTGAAGATAGTAGAATTGGTGCATGGTCATCGCCACAAAGCAGTATTATTAAAAACAGAGAAATATTAGATGAAAATGTATTGCATACTAAAGCAACATTTAAGGGAAAAGAAATTATACGGCCACCTTTTTGGGGAGGATATATTGTAAAACCAGAAAGCATAGAATTTTGGCAAGGCCGCTCCAACCGCTTGCACGATAGAATAGCTTATTTTTTAGAAAACGGTTCTTGGAGCATTAAAAGACTTGCTCCATAAAAGAAGGGCTAATCATTTACAATTAGCCCTTAATATTATTTTGCTTTTTTAGTAGCTGATTTCTTTTCTGCTACTTCTGCTTTTGGAGCTGCAGCTTTTGCAGCTACTTTTGCTGGTCTTACTTTTCCAAATGATCCTGCAAATGTTTTTCCTTTTTTTGTTTTAATATCACCACGTCCCATAATATATTTTTTAATTGATTTAGATTATAAAAAAAGCAAGATACACTATTGCATCTTGCTTTTAAAAAGTTTTGTTGCAACTTAGATTTTAGAAGATAATTCTTTACCTGCTTTAAACTTAGCCACTTTTTTAGCTTTAATTTTAATAACAGCTCCTGTTTGAGGATTACCGCCGTTACGAGCTGCTCTTTTAGCAACAGAAAAAGT